>NZ_JAUBPI010000077.1:0-30918 GCF_036700645.1 Microcoleus sp. S36b_A4
TTCGGTGCTGCCTCTGCTGACTCGCTCAAAGGCTGCTAATAAGGTTTCAACTTCTGTTTCTCTGCCGTAGAGTTTTTCGGGGATGAGGAAATTGTCTGTAATATCCCGCGTTCCCAATGCAAACGTCTCAATGTTACCCGTGTTTTGTAATTGAGCCAGACAAATCTCTAAATCGTGTTTCAGTCCTAATGCACTCTGATAGCGATTTTCCGCATTCTTTGCCATCAGTTTACTAACAATTTGGGATAAAATTAGGGGAACTTCTGGCTTGATTTGATGTACCGGAATCGGCTGTTTGGCGAGATGACAATGCACTAACTCCATTGGGTCGTCTGAGTCGAAGGGTAACTGTGTGGTCAACAATTCATAGAAGGTCACACCCAGGGAATAAAAGTCACTCCGATAGTCAATGCCTCGATTCATTCTTCCTGTCTTTTCTGGGGAGAGATAAGCTAAGGTTCCTTCGATGGTGTTGGGATTCTGGATTTCTTGGGTTTCTCTCGGCAGCAGGGAAGAAATACTGAAGTCAATGAGTTTAATTTGTTTGCTATGTGGGTTAATCAGAATATTGGCGGGTTTGATATCTTTATGAATAACTCGGTTTTGGTATAGAGAGTGGAGAATATTTGCTAGTTCCCTGGCTAGGATGAGAAAGTTTTCTAAAGATAAAGATTTATCGGGTTGGTTTTTATCAGTTGCTGCCGGGAGATACGTAGACAGGGAAACTCCTCCAAAGTCCTCCATTATCAAAGCATAGGCGTTTTTGTAAGGTGCTAAATCGAGGGGTTCAACCACTCCAGGCAGACGTAGATTTTTGGCGATGGTATATTGGTTGCGGAATTGCAGCAGTTCGCTGAAGCTCGGGTATTCGTTTCTCAGCAGTTTGATGACGACTGGAGTACGATCGCTCTCCCGAACACCTCGATAAACTAAAGTGCGATCGCCTGCATAGAGTTGTTCTGTTATGCGATACCCCGGCAGGTCAGTAATTGTCTCCATTTTCCAGTCCTCAATAAATTCGGGGTTACTATATCTCTAGTTTACTCAGCAAACTTGGTAAATTCTCAATGGCCTCTAATGTTCCTGCACTTGTCAGTCCGCGTTCTGTACGAAGGATCGCAGATCGTTCGATACTGGAGCCATATTATTAATTGTTTTACGGCTTGATGAGGTTACCAACTGATAATAAGCGGCAATCCCGGTCGAAAATCTACCTGTTGTCCCTGCACTTCTCCATCAAAACCAAGCTCGACAAAATACTCGGTTCCTATCCGTAAGTTTAGCTGATTTGTCTCAAGCACTGCTTGAAGTTCAGGTGACGGATTATTGGCAGCAGGACTGACTAATTCTACGCGAGTAATTTCCCGGAAACCCACACCATGATCCAAAGGCTGTGACTTATCAGCAGAGTATTGATCGGGACGTTTACCAAAGGAAATTTGGAAAAGCATGGGCTCAGTCAAAACATCACTATTTGTTCCTACTGCGATACTCATCGTTTCAGATAAATAAGGTGGACGATAGGCCCAACTTGAAAATGCAACTGTGTCCTCAGCACCTTTGGCTGGACGCAAACAGATGCCAAATGGACAGGCACCATTATTCCGATTTGTTGATCGCTCCCAAAGACGAGTCCGATGAATTGGCTCAGACTTCGCCTCTTCTGGATCGTGAATCCATAACAATTCCAACATGGCGTTATGGAAAAAGAAACAGCGATTGGCTGTACCTTGTCCGCGATGAATGCGAGATGCACCCTCAACTAAACCGAAGGATGATAAACGATTAGCTTCCGAAGCACCAATATCAGTAAGGATGAAAAGATGGTCGAATTCAAATGTCATAGCATTGTTGATAGACTCGATCGATCGCTCAAATAATTTTAACCTTCTGTGATGGCTTTCCTTCCGATCGCCACGCTGATGCTGCACAGCGTACTGTACCAAAGTCCAAAACCTCTATTCAGTAAATTTTTCCCAATCTACAATCTAAAATCTAAAATCTAAAATCGCGCAATCGATCGCCCCAACCTTCAAGTTACAACCAGATTGAGGAACCATCCGCCCGCATCCCGCAGTCTCAACATCCAGTTAGCGACAATTCTGCTAAAGTCAGGTCATCATCCCGTGCATCTTGTAGAGACGCGATTCGCAGCCTCTGCCCCCAAAGCAGTAAAATCCCATCACATTGTCACCTGCCACCCGATCGGCAGTAACTTAAAAATTAAGGTAGTTTGAAAATAATCGCCCAAAGTTGAAAGAAGCCTTGACATCTGACCTAAACTCTCTAACTTAGACCCTCTAGCTGCGCTGCCATCCATATTTAAAAGATGCCATGTCAACCTTAGTCATCGTCGAATCTCCGACCAAAGCCCGCACCATCCGCAACTTCCTGCCCTCCACCTACCGTGTAGAGGCATCGATGGGTCATGTCCGCGACCTACCATCCTCCGCCGAAGAAATACCAGAAGCCGTTAAAGGAGAAAAATGGGCGCAACTGGGCGTAAACGTGGAAGCAGACTTTGAACCCCTCTACGTCATCCCGAAAGATAAAAAGAAAATTGTTAAAGAACTCAAAGACGCCCTCAAAGACGCCACAGAACTGATTCTAGCCACTGACGAAGACCGGGAAGGCGAAAGTATTTCCTGGCATTTGCTGCAAATCCTCAAACCCAAAGTTCCCATCAAGCGGATGGTGTTTCACGAAATCACCCGCGAAGCAATCCGCGACGCTTTGACTCACTGCCGCGATATCGACAATCGAGTTGTACAAGCCCAAGAAACTCGCCGGATTCTCGACAGACTCGTCGGTTACACACTCTCTCCGCTACTGTGGAAAAAAATCGCTTGGGGTTTGTCCGCTGGTAGAGTGCAGTCAGTCGCTGTACGCCTGTTGGTGCGCCGGGAACGGGAACGCCGCGCTTTCCGCCAAGGTAGTTACTGGGATTTAAAAGCAACTTTGACCCCCCCCAACCCCCCCCTTGGTAAGGGGGGGGCTTCGGACAATCCCCCCCTTGGTAAGGGGGGGGCTTCGGACAATCCCCCCCTTGGTAAGGGGGGACAGGGGGGTGCCTTTGATGCCAAACTCGTGACTGTCGGCAATATAAAAGTTGCAAATGGCAGCGATTTTGATGAAAATACCGGGCAAATTATCGCAGGCCGGCGTGTACTTTTGCTCAACGAAGAACAGGCGCGGGCTTTACTCTCACGCATCCAAAACAAACCTTGGACTGTCGGGAATATTGAAGAACGGCCAGTCACCCGGAAACCCTCGCCGCCGTTTACGACCTCGACTTTGCAGCAGGAAGCTAACCGCAAACTGAGGCTGGGTGCGCGGGAAACAATGCGAATTGCCCAAAGTCTCTACGAACGCGGTTTTATCACCTATATGCGGACGGATTCGGTGCATTTGTCCGAACAGGCGATCACAGCGGCGCGCAGTTGCGTGCAAGAACTTTACGGCAGCGAATACCTCAGCCCCCAACCGCGCAAATACACCACGAAAAGCAAAGGCGCCCAGGAAGCCCACGAAGCTATCCGTCCTGCCGGCAGCACTTTTCGGACTCCGCAGCAAACGGGATTGGATGGGATTGATTTCCGCCTCTATGATTTGATTTGGAAGCGGACTGTCGCTTCTCAAATGGCCGATTCCCGCCAAACTCACGTCACTGTATTAACTCAGGTAGAAGATGCCGGTTTCCGTTCCAGCGGCAAACGCATTGATTTTCCAGGCTTTTTGCGCGCCTACGTGGAAGGTTCCGACGATCCGAATGCGGCGTTGGAAGACCAGGAGGTGATTTTGCCGGCGCTGAAGGTGGGGGATAAACCTAATTGTAAGGATTTAGGGGCGATCGGGCACGAAACTCAACCTCCCGCCCGCTACACGGAAGCTTCTCTGGTGAAAATGCTGGAAAGCGAAGGTGTGGGCCGTCCGAGTACCTACGCGAGTATTATCGGTACAATTGTCGATCGGGGATATGCGAAATTAATAGCTAACGCCCTAATTCCGACATTCACCGCTTTCGCCGTCACGACTTTATTGGAAACACATTTTCCCGATTTAGTAGACACCGGTTTTACTTCCCGAATGGAACAAACCCTCGATGAAATTGCCACGGGCGAGGCGAAATGGCTGCCGTATTTGCAAAAGTTTTATACAGGGGAAACGGGACTCGCAACCCAAGTTAAAGAACAGGAAAGTCAGATTGACGCGAAAGTTGCCCGAACTGTGGTATTGGAGAATATTTCTGCTAAAGTCTGCATCGGCAAATTTGGCGCATACCTGGAATCTGAAAGCGAAGAAGGCCTGGTAAAAGCATCGATTCCCCAAGATTTGACGCCGGCAGATTTAGATCCGGAACAAGTGGAGTTTCTGTTAAAGCAAAAAACCGAAGGCCCGGAAAAATTGGGACTCCACCCGGAAACCGGGGAACCAATTTATGTGCTGATTGGCAGTTATGGGCCATACGTTCAGTTAGGGGAAGTTTCGGAAACGAACAAGAAACCGAAGCGGGCTTCTTTACCGAAGGGGACGGATAAGGATAGCGTGACGCTGGATATGGCGGTGAGTTTGTTGACTTTACCTCGCTTGTTGGGCACTCACCCGGAGACGGGGGCGAAGGTGCAAGCTAATTTGGGGATGTACGGGCCTTATGTGGTGCATGACCAGGGTAAGGTGGGGAAAGATTATCGATCGATCAAACCGCCGGATGATGTTTTGACGATCGAGCTCGATCGGGCTTTAGAGTTATTATCGCAGCCGAAAGCTGCCCGCGGTCGCAGCAAATCAGCCACACCTTT
Organism: Microcoleus sp. S36b_A4; assembly: GCF_036700645.1. NCBI lineage: Bacteria > Bacillati > Cyanobacteriota > Cyanophyceae > Oscillatoriales > Microcoleaceae > Microcoleus > Microcoleus sp. S36b_A4. The sequence goes on from NZ_JAUBPI010000077.1 coordinate 4,800, forward strand.
AAAGGAATTAGGCGCGCATCCAGAGTCGGGAGAATTGATCAATGTTTACGATGGCCGCTACGGCCCCTACGTGAAACACGGCGATATCAATGCTTCTTTGTCGAAGGATGAATCTGTGGAGAATTTCACCTTGCAAAGAGCACTGGAATTGTTAGCAACCAAGGAAGCAGCGGGAGGCAGTAAATCTAGCAGCAAGTCGAAGAAGTCTACTAAGACTGCGGCGGCGAAGTCGGAGACTGCAACGAAGAAGACTGCGGCAAAGAAAACCACTGCTAAAAAGACGGAGACTGCGGCGAAGAAAACCACTGCTAAAAAGACGGCGACTGCGACAACAGCCAAGAAAACAACTAAGTCAAGTTAGCAGGATTTACGCACTGTACGGTCAGAAACCGGGTTTTTTGCAATAATTTGTTTTAGCAGACAGATTCGGTAAAAAACCCGGTTTCTTCGATCGCGCCGTGCGTAAGTAGGTCTGCTCTTTCTAAAGTAATCCTTTCGTTCTCATGATATAATCAAAACTATCCATGTAGTAATTGGAGTAATTGAATCGCCATGATAGCTGAACTTATGGTACAACCTTCCTACTGGATCGATCGTGAGATTTCGATTGAGAAAGTCAGAAATCTTTACTTATTCAAATTTACGGAAAACCTGCAAACTAGATTAGAAGAACTAGCCGACAGAAAAAAGGCTAATCTTTTAACTTCAGAAGAGGTTGTAGAATTAGCAAGCTTACTAGAACTAGATCGGATTTTTACCTTAATTAACGCTAAAGTTATAGCAGCCTCATGTCCGTAAACCGCGCTACTAGAAATTTAGTAAGAAGTAGAGCTAATTTTCTTTGTGAATATTGCCATTCAGCGGAAGAAAGTAGCTCTACTCTATTTACGATAGATCATATTTTACCTCGCTCGATTGGTGGTAGCGATGAGCTTGAAAACTTAGCTTTAGCTTGTCATCGCTGTAATAATAATCGCTATAATTTTGTCACGGGTACTGACCCAGAAACTGAACAAGAAGTAACTTTGTTTAACCCCCGTCAACAGCAATGGTCTGAGCATTTTAACTCGTCTGCCGATGGTTTAGAAATAATGGGTATTACTCCAACAGGTAGGGGAACCTGCGATCGATTAGACCTTAACGATCTATATCATAATGAAGGAGCGATTATCAGAGCTCGTCGTTTATGGATTAGGGCAGGGTGGCATCCTCCCTCTGGCGATCCTAGCCAAAATTCATAATATTGATAAGAACAGTTGATTTTAATCATATGCAAGACGTTCGCCTTGAGAAAAATATTGAAGATCTCAAATCAGTTATCCGTTCGTGGGCGCAACAAAAAGAATTATGGCACGATTGCACATTTAAGTCATGGAATGAACATTTTGATGATGAACCACCAGAAAATCCATGCGTTTTAGTTCTCTGTGCTTCTGGGCAACTTGGCGAAATTCTATATGACTATGGTAATGAACTATACGATGAATTTGACGAACTCACTCAGAATACCGGGTTCTACGTCACTAATTATGGAGGTGGAGTATTTACATTTTGGGTTATTGATGATGAAGAGTTAGAAGAAGCATATCGTAACTACTTTGAATGGCAATGGATTTGCGATTTAGTACAGCCAGATTTTTCGGATCTGTATGAAGAGGTTTATGAACGGTTTCATAAATCTCCTGATGATTTATACCACCTCGATCCCAGAAAGTTTGAGGTTTTACTTGATGGGATATTTCGTAATAACGGGTATCACACTCAACTTGGTTCCGGTCGATCTGACGGTGGTGTAGATATTCGCCTGTATTCTAACGATGTGATTGGTGAAGTTGTGACTCTAGTGCAAGCTAAGAGATACGCCACATCCAATCCAATCGATCTTCAAGCAGTACAAGCTTTAAGTGCTGTTGTTGAAGACGAACGAGCAAATCAAGGACTCTTTGTAACAACTTCACGATACTTGCCTTGTGCTCAACGCTTCGCCGCTAGACAAAAGACACGGATAAAATTAGCAACTTCAGACGAGGTAAGTCGCTGGTCTTTTTACGCCGCCGAGCGTATTATTCGTGATAAATCTAGTCTAGTAAAACCTGACCACTTGAAATATTTACTCAATTTAAATGGTTTAACAGATACGCTGGAAGGTAAGATTTTTCATGCTACTAATTACTGTGGGATGATTCGGAACTGTTTTGCGATAGTTCTTCGAGATTCAAAAGGAGCTGCTTTACTCATGGAACTCCCAACGACTAAGGTCAGTATAGTTGGTGATCCTCTTCGAGGATACGAAATCCCAGATACAGGGATTGCTGCTCTTTCCTATTTAAATGCAGAAAAGGTGTTCAGAGCAAAAAAGAAGTACAAAAATGATGGTGAACTTTATCTTTGGGGAAATCTAGAGTTTTATTCTCTTTGGGATGGTATACCTCAGTATTACGATTGGGCTGATTAATTACTTCTGAATCAGACAATGCTGACACTGGTTTAGCGGTTGGTAATAGGAAGATTTCCAGATTTTCTACTAGAATCTCACTGACGCTGCGGTGGCGTTGCTGTGCTAGTAATTCTGCTTGGTGATAGACTTTATCTGGCAAATTCAGGGTGATTTTGGCGGTCATAGGTGGAAGGCTATGAAACGAATATTTATATTATGCCATCTGAAGAAGCTTGCTGTTGCTATTTTCAGTGCTAATTTTTAGTGTCAGTTTTTGCAAGCATTGGTGTATCTAATATTTCGTCAGCCTCATCTTGCAGTCTAATTGCTTCCTCAATTTCGTCAGGATAAGCTTCAGCATAAGCCCAAACATTTACCAAATCAGCAGCACTGAGATGGGGATAGCAGTCTAGGATAAAAGCATCGGTAGCGCCGTCATTGTGATAGCTTGCGAGCAACCAAACGGGAATGCGAGTATTGTCAATACAAGCATCGCCGCCCATCACGCCGGGAGTTTTTGTAATCGGGCGGCCGCTGTTTTTCAGGCTTTGGGTTAAGATGCTGATTGCCTCAGCTTTCTCGGTTGGCGTTAATGCCAAAAGTTGTGTTTCTAATTCTTTGATTGTCATGGAAATTTTAGGATTTATGAATTATGTAGCTATTTGCTATTATAGTGCGCTCGCCCGAATCAGTTGACTCTAGATTGCAATCGAGGGAGCGTGAAAATTTTGATAATTTTTTTGATTATAGCTTGCTTTACAAAGCACAAAATATAGCGGTTCTCAAAAAAGTGAGGTATGCCCACGGAGGCCACGGAGGCCTATGCCCATGAGTACCTCATATGAGAGCTCGAAAGGCTATATGTAGTGTTTTGGGGCTAGATAATCATGTGTTTATACCAGTTCCAAATTAAGGCTGACTTATAAAATATTAACCAAGTTTGCAAAAATAGGTTTGTACTTCCGTCCTTAAAATTCTCTTCGGTTCTCTTCCTTTGTCTCATAAACGTCTGCGCGGTTCCATCGCCCCTATTTTTTTTGAGAAATCTCAACTCCAACTCTTGTCAAGCCTAGCTTTTCTGCTTACTTGTCACCCGTCAGCAAAATCATCCTATTTACTTATTGACAATTGCTCTTCTCTGTTAAATTGTCAGGGATCGAACATATAAGGTTAAAAATTGTATCGTAAGCAACAGAAAGTACCCAATCTTTTATGTAGCGCTCTACAATGGACAAAAGAAACAAGATTAAGAGGCGCGATCGCTATGGGTATCAATGAAAATCTAGACTGGGAAGAAGCATTTGAGTACCGAGCGGGCTTAACAGTAGAGTTGAAGTCCCAGCCAGGTGTTTTCGATACGATCGCTTACTATGAAGTGATGATGGTACCGCCCATCTGGTTAGAAAATGACCCGCGTCCCCGGTATTCTCACGAACTGCGAGTCGTTTCCCACCAGCCAACTGTGTCCAATGTTTGCCGGATTTCAGAGTGCCCTGTTTTAGTCGCCTCCTAAGTTTTTTCAGCGGCAAATATCGGCGATGGCCTCTAGCCAGCAATCAAACCGATGCAGGGATTTTCGGATTGAGATTGCTTGAGTTTACTTTGTGGCGATCGCTTAAGATATAGATGGCGACCCAGAACGATAGACGCGAATCAATTGACCTGTTAATGTTGCAAGTGAGGAAATAGCTTCATTAATGTTAGTCGCCATTCTTGCTAAGTCATCATCTGCCTTACAGACAATAATACCAGCATGGTCAGGCTGTGAGCTGTGCAGTCTAATAAAATGACGGCGATTGAGAGTTAAAACAGCTCGATTTTCATTGACTGCAAAAGCTAACACTTCTTCGTCAGGAATTTTTTGGTTATCTTTTCCGGCTTCTTGCACTGTCAGAATATTGTGCCCCATCTGGCGCAGCAATTCTACAACCTCTCGGGGAAATTGTTCGTCACCATAAAGACGCGCCATCATTTCAATCCTCGTCATTTTCGCGGATAGCTATTTCAATTTCATCGGGAAAAGCTGCCGCATAAGTCCAGGCATTTGCTAAATCAGTAGCGGTTAGTGTGGGATAGTTATCTAAGAGTCGAGACTCGTTCATACCCAAGCGACGAAAACTTTCCAGTACCCAAACAGGAATGCGAGTGTTTCTGATACAAGCATCACCGCCGCAGACACCGGGAGTCTTGCTAATTCCTTGCCAGGTGTTGGCTAAGTTCTGGGTTAATAATTGGATGATTTGAGCTTTCTCGGTTGGCGTTAAAGCCAGAAGTTGCGCTTCTAATTCTTTGATAGTCATAGAAATTTTGGTACTTATGAAATATAGCGGTTCTCAAGCGTGGTGAGGTATGCGGGCTCCTTCCTATGCCCATGCCCTATGCCCTATGAGCACCTCATGTTAATGAGAAAGGCTATATGTATGTATTTGCTATTATAGTGCGATCGCCAGGAGTCGAGACTTGTTCATACAAACGACGAAAACTTTCCAGTACCCAAACAAGAATGCGAGTATTTCTCCTACAAGCATCACCGCCACAGGCACCGGGAGTTTGGCTAATTCATTGCCAGGTGTTAAGCTTTTACGCATCTAAATTGTATTTTTGGGCGGGCGGAACGCTAGGGCCCCTAATCTCCACAAGAATTTGCTCGAATTTGATTGTCAAATTTAGATGCGCCTCAGCTTAGCTAAATTTTGGGTTAATAATTAGATAATATCTATTGGTTGTTATACGCAATTCCTTTCTCTCGGATCTCTTCCTCTACGCGCTCTGCGCCTCTGCGATTCATAAAAAAAAGCCCGTTTACAAATGAAATAGCCTTGCTATAGCCTTTTTCAATAAAATGAGGTACACACCGCTCGCAACTGATGCCCACGGAGGCCACGGAGGCCACGGAGGCCTATGCCCGCGACAGCACCTCATGTTACTGAAAAAGGCTATATATCTTTTTAACTTCTTGATAAATCTCTAAATTATAAAAATTGCTCACCCTTTTACCCTGAGCTTAAACAATATAAAAAAACTTTAACAAAAAAGGAGTCATACCATTTGAGATTTGAGATTTGAGATTGGGAATGACAGAGGACATAAAACTTTGGATTTTGCCTACAGTTGCATTTTTGTGAATAACTGGTATCAGCCATCAGCAGGCACAAAGTAAAATCAACTTCAGGTATAAATCATGATGATTTGTACCTTGAGAAGCATATTTTTCGGGACTTGCACAGCACCTCCGGCGACCCGTAGCACATACGCATCAGGTGCAAAGTGCACACTATACAAAAAATCTTGTGTAAATCCTATTTTATATTGCTGAATTCCTTGATCCCCAAAAAAATCCCCCTTTCTATCCTCGAAATTGTGCGATGTTTAGCTATAAATTAACATTAATTTAAACTTTGATGGAAACATAAACGAGCTATAATTCAATAGTTTTCGTGGAAGACATGGAGTTTAAATACAAAATGTCACGGATAACAAATTAATATCGATCGCACTTCACGATCGCACTTTACAAAACAACCACAACTTAGGAGTCAATAGCTGATGATGCTAGGAACAACCGAGATCCCGCAATTAAAGCCGCTTTCCGACTCAGAACTACACAAAATGAACGCCTACTGGCGGGCGGCAAACTACCTATCCGTCGGACAAATCTATCTCCTCGACAACCCCCTACTCAAAGAGCCCCTCAAAATCGAACACGTCAAACCGAGACTCCTCGGACATTGGGGCACTACTCCAGGTTTAAACTTCATCTACGTTCACCTTAACCGCATCATCAAAGCCCAAGACCTCAACACCATCTACATCGCAGGCCCTGGACACGGCGGGCCGGGCTTGGTCGCCAACACCTATCTCGAAGGCACTTACAGCGAATATTACTCGAATATTTCCGAAGATGAAGAGGGTATCAAACGGCTATTCAAACAGTTCTCCTTTCCCGGCGGTATCCCCAGCCACGTCGCCCCGGAAACCCCCGGTTCGATTCACGAAGGCGGCGAACTCGGCTACGCCCTCGTCCACGCTTACGGCGCAGTCTTCGACAATCCCGATTTGATTGTGGCGGCCGTTGTCGGTGACGGGGAAGCCGAAAGCGGCCCCTTGGCTGCTAGCTGGCACTCTAACAAGTTTCTCAACCCGGTTCGCGACGGGGCTGTGTTGCCGATTTTGCACTTGAATGGCTACAAAATTGCCAATCCAACTCTGTTGGCCCGCATTCCGCAGGAGGAATTGGAAAGTTTGATGGTCGGTTATGGCTACAAACCTTATTGGGTGGAAGGTTCAGACCCGGAAACCATGCACCAGTTGATGGCTGCAACTCTCGATACCGCGATCGGCGAAATTAAGGCGATTCAGGAAAAAGCCCGGACAGAGGGCTATTCCGGCCGTCCCCAGTGGCCGATGATTGTGATGAAAACTCCCAAAGGCTGGACGGGGCCGAAGGAGGTTGACGGTAAGAAAACTGAGGATTATTGGCGATCGCACCAAGTCCCACTTTCGGAAATGGCTTCTAAGCCGGGACACGTCCAACTCCTGGAAGATTGGATGAAAAGCTATAAGCCGGAAGAACTCTTCGACGAAAAGGGCAAGTTAATTCCCGAATTAGCAGAACTCGCACCCAAGGGATCTCGACGCATGGGGGCAAATCCCCACGCTAACGGCGGCCTGCTGCTGCGAGACTTGAAAATGCCGAAATTTGAAGACTACGCCGTTGACGTGCAAAAACCGGGCACTGTAATGGCAGAAGCAACTCGCGTTTCTGGCCGCTTCCTGCGAGACGTGATGAAACTAAATCAGGAAAACGCCAATTTCCGCATTGTCGGGCCCGACGAGACGGCCTCAAACCGCCTCGATCCGGTGTTTGAACTGACGAACCGGATGTGGGCGGGAGAAATTTTGCCCGAAGACGACCACATCTCCCCAGACGGCCGGGTGATGGAAGTCCTCAGCGAACATCTATGTCAGGGATGGCTGGAAGGCTATTTGCTGACGGGACGCCACGGCTTTTTCTCTTGTTACGAGGCGTTTATTCACATCATCGATTCGATGTTCAACCAACACGCCAAGTGGTTGAAAACTACTCGTCACATTCCTTGGCGCCGGCCGATCGCATCTCTGAATTACTTACTAACTTCTCACGTTTGGCGACAAGACCACAACGGTTTTTCTCACCAAGATCCGGGTTTTATCGACCACGTAATTAACAAGAAAGCGGAAGTGGTGCGGATTTATTTGCCACCAGATGCGAATACTTTGCTGTCCGTAACGGATCACTGTCTCCGCAGTCGCAACTATGTCAACGTGATTATTGCAGGGAAGCAGCCGGCATTGCAGTATTTGGATATGGATTCTGCGATTAAACACTGTACCGTCGGCATCGGCATTTGGGAGTGGGCTAGTAACGATAAAGGCGGCGAACCAGATGTGGTGATGGCTTGTGCGGGTGATGTTCCGACGCTGGAAACTTTGGCTGCTGTTGACATTCTCCGCCGAGATTATCCCGATTTAAAAGTGCGGGTGGTTAATGTGGTGGATTTGATGACGCTGCAACCTGCTAGCGAACATCCCCACGGTTTGTCTGACAAGGATTTTGATACTTTGTTCACGAAAGATAAGCCGGTGATTTTTGCTTTTCACGGCTATCCTTGGCTGATTCACCGCTTGACTTATCGCCGGACAAATCACCCGAATATTCACGTTCGGGGTTACAAGGAAGAGGGAACGACTACGACGCCGTTTGATATGGTGGTGATTAATGACCTCGATCGATTCCATTTAGTTGGAGATGTACTCGATCGCGTTCCGAAACTGAGTTCTGTCGCAGCTTACGGCAAACAAGCTATCCGTGACAAGCTGATCGAACACAGGCAGTATATCAACGAACACGGCGATGATATGCCGGAAATCCGCGATTGGCAGTGGCCGCACGCGGGCCCAGTTTCGCCGGAAGCGCCGAAGGAAACGAAAGATCCGACAACGACTGGAGATCAAACCGTGCGATCGGGTGCACCGGGCTAGCGATATTCTGGCTAGGGACACGGTAATGCCGTGTCCGGCACAGGATCGGGGATTAGGACACGGCATTGCCGTGTCCCTACAGACGATCTTCCTCTGCGGTTCGTTCAATAAAAGTCTCTTTCAACAATCAAATAAAAGTGGTAAATATGAGCTTAAAAATCTACTTTGTACGACACGGTGAAACGACTTACAGCCAAACAGGTGGCTTCTGCGGCGCTATAGATCCAGAATTAACGCCCGCAGGTTCTAAAATGGCAGAACAGTTTGCCGCTACTTACGCAAAATTGCCCTGGGAGGCTGTTTATGTCAGTCCGATGAAACGCACAATTGCTACTGCAAAACCTTTGTGCGATGCTGTGGGGATTGAAATGCAGCTTCGCGACGGACTGAGGGAAATTAATTACGGTGAGTGGGAGGGCAAAACAGTAGAAAAGGTCAAAAAAGAATACGAAGAAGATTATATTAATTGGCTGACTGAACCTGCTTGGAATGCACCGAATGGCGGCGAGACTTCCGTGGAAATTGCTAGCCGATCGTCCTTAGTTATCGCAGAAATTCAAGAAAAGTACAAGAGCGGTAATGTTTTGGTTGTCTCGCACAAGGCGACTATTAGAATTATTCTGTGCAGTCTCTTGGGGATTGATTTGGGACGTTATCGCTATCGAATTGCCGCTTTAGCAGCTTCTGTCAGTATTGTCAAGTTTGATGTTCGCGGCCCGTTGTTGGAGGTTTTGGGCGATCGATCGTACATGGATGAAACTCTCCGCAATTTGCCCGGTACTTGAAATTGCGGGTAGGGTGCGCGCATTGCCTACCCGGAGCGTCTGAAACTAAATCGCGCCTATGTAAGACAATCCTAAAATAGTACCTGCTCCCAAAATATGACCAAAGGCAGTAGTTCCCAAAACTGCACCCAAACTCAAACCGCCGAACATACTGGATGAGGGCATTGCTGGGCCTGTGGTAGGCTTCTGGATGGTTGATTTGCCGATCGCAATAGCTAAAATATTGCAAAGAATCATAATCAAACCGATTGTAGGGCTCCACTCTACGGTTCTGGGGGCAACGGCAAGTAAAATTGGTGTAAACATCGATCGGCTCCTTAAACTTTAGTAAACGAAAATGTGCATAGAAGATATATCAAAAAAATGCAACTGTTAGCTACACATTGCATTAAGAGTTAATTTTTCGACATTTTTCTTAATATTTTTCCCAGGATCTCAAGATTTCTTAGCCTGTGCAGGCGGACGAAAGTTTGACAACACACGATTGCAATCGCCTAGCGATCGAAAGAACGAATCAACAGGAAATAATAAAGCATGAAAATACTGGTGTTAAATGCAGGGTCTAGCAGTCAAAAGAGCTGTCTTTACGAGTTAAATGATGTCCTCCCCGATCGACCTTTGCAACCCCTCTGGGAGGCTCAAATAGACTGGACTCACCAGCAGGGTATAGCAGAGTTGAAAGTCAAAACAGCAAAAGGCGATCGGCTTGAAGAGGAGTTTGCCTCAGACTCTCGCAAAGATGCTATTTCTCGAATGCTGCAGAGTCTTTGGAGGGGAAGAAATCAAACAATTAATGATTTAAAAGAAATTGATATGGTCGGCCACCGCGTCGTACATGGCGGACAAGATTATCAGCAAAGTACGTTAATTTCGCCGGATGTTAAAAAGGCGATCGCCCGTTTATCTGTTTTCGCCCCGGTTCACAATCCGGTTAACCTCGAAGGCATCGAAGCGATTGAAAAAATCCTCCCAAATGTGCCGCAAGTAGCAGTATTTGATACAGCTTTTCACGCACAATTGCCGCCCGCAGCCTTTGTTTATCCAGGCCCCTATGAATGGCTGGAAAATGGGATTCGCCGTTACGGTTTTCACGGGATTAGCCATCAATATTGCGCGCGTCGGGCCGCCGACATTCTGGGTAAAAATTTGGCAGATTTGCGGTTGATTAGCTGTCATTTGGGCAACGGATGTTCTCTGGCAGCCATTCGCGGTGGCTGGAGTGTTGACACGACGATGGGATTTACGCCTTTGGAAGGTTTGATGATGGGAAGTCGATCGGGTTCGATCGATCCAGGCATCCTCATTCATCTGTTAAAACAATCCGATTTTACTGCTGAGAAACTTGATGGTATTCTCAATCGAAATTCAGGTTTAAAAGGGATTTCAGGGGTGTCTAGCGATCTGCGGCAGATTGGAGATGCGATCGTCCAAGGTAATCAGAGAGCTCAACTTGCTTTGGATATTTACATCCACCGTTTGCGTGCCGGAATTGGTGCCATGCTGGCGAGTTTGGGAGGGTTGGATGCTTTAATTTTTACGGCGGGAGTCGGGGAAAATGCTGCTGTTGTGAGATCGGCAGCTTGCGAAGCTTTTGGATTTATCGGGTTAAAATTGGATGGGGATAAAAATCAACTGTCACCAATCGATCAAGATATTGCGGCACTGGATTCAGCAGTGAGAATTTTGGTAATTCACACACAGGAAGATTGGGAAATTGCGCGAGAATGCTGGAAACTTTATCACTAATTTATTTTATGAATTCCTGCAACAGCGATGCCCAATCAGCTTCGCAGAAGTGTCAATCGATTTTAGATTTTAGATTTTAGATTTTAGATTAAAGAATTGAAGCATTGGCCCCACAGATCAATTCGGGCGCTTGTTTATCGGATACAGGTTTTTTATTTATCCGTCCTGAGTCTGCTTTCGGAATGAATCCGGGGGCTTGTATCCTGGATGCTTTCGGTCAAAAATCACGCTCGGCGCCACAGTAATAGATCTAATTCATCTGCGTTAATCTGTGTTTCTCTGCCCTAATCTGCGGTAAAAAAAAGATAATTTATTAACCGCAGATGACAAAGGATTGACGCTGATTCACGCAGAGGTCGAGAATAGAGATATGAATAATTCCGAGGCTAACAGATTTGATATGACATGATTGGAATACTGCCAGGGTTGGTAATGATCCAGAAACGGTTACAAAACTTGCCGTAGGGCGATCGGAATTTCAATAATAAACTCGCTCCCCTCTCCGGGTGCAGAAACGCAAGTCAATGTTCCGCCATGAGAACTGACAACAATCGAGTGAGAAATAGACAATCCCAAACCCGTTCCCGAACCCACGGGTTTAGTTGTAAAAAAGGGATCGAATATCTTGTGCAGCACCTCAGTGCTCATCCCCGGCCCGCTGTCGGCAATTCTAATTATGACAGAATTCCTGTCTGTCACCTCTGTAGAAATTGTAATCGTAGGCTGTTGATGAGAGTTTTGCGGGTAATCTCTTGCTACGAGGAGAGCATCGATCGCATTGGTGAGAATATTCATAAACACCTGATTGAGTTGTCCGGCGTAGCATTCCACCAGGGGTAGAGAACCGTAGTTTTGAATCACCTCAATAGACGGTCGTTCCGGTCTATGTTTGAGGCGGTGTTGCAAAATCAGTAAGGTGCTGTTAATACCCTCATGGATATCCACTGCTTTAAAATCTGCTTCGTCCATCCGTGAAAAGTTCCGCAACGACAGGACAATTTGGCGGATGCGATCGGTACCCATTTTCATCGAAGACAGCATTTTAGGCAGGTCTTCTTGCAAGAACTCCAGGTCGATTTCTTCGGCTGCGATTTGAATTTCGTCAGCAGGGTTAGGATAGTGCTGTTGATAAAGCTGCACGAACTTTAACAAATCTTGGGTGTATTGCTGTGTATGGACGAGGTTGCCGTGAATGAAGTTGACCGGGTTGTTAATTTCGTGGGCGACTCCACCAACCATTTGCCCCAAACTAGACATTTTTTCGCTCTGAATTATCTGTGATTGGCTGCGTTGCAACTCACTTAGGGCGTTTTTGAGTTCACCGGTGCGGTATTCCACCCGATCTTCTAATTCTGCATTACTTTTTTCTAAGGCGGTAAACGATTCGCGCAGTTGTCTTGCCATCTGGTTAAAGGAGTTGGCAAGGGCGTTGAGTTCTTGAATACGGCTGTCTTCTACAGCTTGGTCGAAGTTGCCAGATGTTATTGCCTCACTCGCCCGATTCAGTCGCAGAATCGGACGCGCAATCCAGCCGGAGGTGAGAACGCCCATCCCACAAGCTACCCCCAATGCTGCTAAGCAGAGCAAGATTGTGGTGCGGGTGTTGGCATCAATCTGTGCCATGAATTCGCTTTCTGGCACACTCACCACCACTAACCAATCCAATCCATATTGGTCGCGCCAGGGAGTGAGTTGCACATAGTAGAGTTCTCCCTGAAAATCAAGTCGGAGATCCGTGTCTTTAGAAATGGATTGAAACCCTTTGAAGCGTTGCTGGATTTGTTTGGCAATTCCCTGCACTATGGGATTGGGACTGTCGATCGCCTTCAAACGCCGAATCTCGTCTTTGACGGTGATAAATGGTTGTTCTTTCGCAGAGTTTGCGATCAACAGCCCATTTCGTTCCATGATGAAAACCTGCCCTGAGCTACTGATATCTATATTCCGTAAGAAATCGCTCAGTTTCAACAGATGGATATCGACTCCAACCATTCCTAGCAAGCGATTATTTGCGTCATAAATGGGGCGACCGGCAGAGGCAGCGATGTAGGGATGATTGGGATAATTTACGGTGACGATCCGCGACCAGATGGGTTTACCTGCTTTCATGGGTTCGGTGTACCAGGGTTCTTGCAAGTTGTCCCAATCATAAATAGTCACGACGTGAGTGCGATCGCCTTTGTTGTCTGTGGCATAGTTGATCACATTATTCGGCGGTTTGGGAGTCCAATCATCAATCACGACGGCTTTGGGGTCGTAGCGTGCGGCCCCTACTCCCTCACCCGTGATCAGTCCAATGCCGATGTAATTCAGGTCATAAGCCTGCATTTGGTGCCAGAAATACTTACCGAGGGTTTGGCGATCGCGCACATCTAGCAACCCCATCCGAATCGCATCGGCGTTAACCTGAATCACTTGATGCGGAATAGATAAATAAGCCTCCAGATGTTGATTCACCGAAATGCTGGTTCGATCCATCAACCGATCCGCCAGGTCGTTTACGGCTTTTTGTCCATTTTTGAACGACAAATATCCAACCAGACCGACCGCTCCAAAAATTTGCAAAACAAATGGCACCATTAGTATGAGCTGCAATGGGATCGCCTGAGTTTTGCCGAAGTTACGTATCTTCATGATCGGAATTTACTTTTATTTTACTATGATCTACTATCTACAGTTCGATCATGAAAATACACAGAATGTCTACTTTTTTAATTAAAAATCTGACACTTTTTATGCTTTACCGGAGCATTGCCACCTCGTCGTGATGAAAAGTCCTCAGTGCGGCTGCAAAAGGGCGATCGCGCTTTTGTCTAAACCAGAGCGATCGACTTTAATGCAGAGTCTTTTCCGAGCTTGAATTGCGAATTCAAAGTTTAGTAAACGCAATGCGTGGCCGGATTGTTAAGGGTTGCTAACTGGAATTGATTTGGGGATGTTGGTTGATAGTATGGCCGATTACAAAACTTGCCTGGGCGCGATCGGAATTTCAATAATAAACTCACTCCCCTCTCCGGGTGCAGAAACGCAAGTCAATGTTCCGCCATGAGAACTGACAACAATCGAGTGAGAAATAGACAATCCCAAACCCGTTCCCGAACCCACGGGCTTAGTTGTAAAAAATGGATCGAATATCTTGTGCAGCACCTCAGTGCTCATCCCCGGCCCGCTGTCGGCAATTCTAATTATGACAGAATTCCTGTCTGTCACCTCTGTAGAAATTGTAATCGTAGGCTGTTGATGAGAGTTTTCCGGGGCATCTCTTGCGACGAGGAGAGCATCGATCGCATTTGTCAAAATATTCATAAACACCTGATTCAACTGAGACGCATAACAAGTAATTAGGGGTAGCGTGCTGTAATTTTTAATCACCTCAATTCCCAAACGCCCGCCCTCTTTTCTCAGGCGCGGTTGCAGCAACATCACCGTACTGTCGATGCCTTGATGGATATCTACCGACTTCATTTGCGCTTCGTCGAGGCGCGAGAAATTCCGCAAGCTTAGCACAATATCCCGGATTCTTTCCGCTCCTACTTTCATGGAATCCAGCAGCTTTTGCAAATCTTCGCTCAAGAATTCCAGCTCAATTGTTTCTATTTCTTCTAGAATTTCATCAGCAGGTTCTGGATAGTGCTGCTGGTAAAGGTCAATCAATTTTAGCAAGTCTTTAACGTATTCGCTAGCCGGATTAAGATTTCCGTAGATGAAGCTTACAGGATTATTAATTTCGTGAGCTACACCAGCCACCATTTGCCCCAAACTAGACATTTTTTCCGTTTGGATTAATTGAGCTTGAGTTAGTTTAAGTTCCCGCAAAGTGTGTTCTAAACGCTCGTTTTTTTCATTTAACTCCTGCGTCCGTTCTTGCACTTTCTGTTCCACAGAATTGTAAAGCAAAGCATTCTCCAAAGAAATAGCAACTTGGGAAGAAAGCAACCTTAAAACTTCCAATCTGTGGGGAGTAAATGCTCCGACAGTCAAATTGTTTTCTAAATAAAGAATGCCGATCAGTTTGCCTTGATTGATGATTGGAGTACACAAAATAGATTGCAGTTGGTGTTTAGCAATGTAAGGATCTGCTGTGAAGAGTCCCTCAGCCGCCGCATTGCTCAACACCAAATCCGAGCGAGTCCTTTCCACATAATTAATCACCGTCACAGGTAAATCATGATATTCTGCAACAGGCGTAAATTGCAGAACAGCTACATCTTCAGCAAATACTGAGGCTTTAGCAGAAATCAACAGTTGACCATCTCTAACTAAAATCAGAAAACCTAATTGAGCACCCGCATTTTCTAAGGAGATTCTCATTAAAGAAGCCAGCAACTTATCGAGGACAATTTCGCTAGAAATCGCCAGAGATGCTTTCATTACCGTTGCCAAATCCAGCACTCTCGCATCGCTGCCAGTAGAAGTATGAATAGTTGTAGTAGTTTGACTGTTGTTAAAACTTCCATTGAGCGGCGTCATTTCTCGCAACTGCGGATACTTCTGTTCTAAATCTTCTACTTTGCGAACTGCACCCCAGCGCAAGTAGCACGAGTGAGCTTCACGCAAGTGGATTTTGGCATATTGATACTTGCCTTTACTCAACCAAAACTTAGCTGCTAGTTCATTAGCTAGCGCTTCATTTTGGACAAACTCATTGTCTTGGGCTAAATTTATAGAGAAATCGTACAGTTCTACAGCTTCTGAATCTTTCTTGGAAATTCTGGCTATTTCTGCTTGTACTAAAAGGTACTTGTGCAGAAAATTTTCGGCACAGTTGTCTGCCCAAATTTTCATCTGTTTTTGGTTTTCCTCTAACTTTTCCAAGTATTCCTTTTGCTTCTCTTCTGAAACATTTGGGAAAACGGCCGCTAAAGTTAGAGAAAAGAAAAAATTCCATTCGGTAGCGGGTATCGCTCCGGTAATAAAAGATAGCTGTTTTTCTACTTCAAAAGCTAGTTGTAGCGCTTCGTTGAAGTTGCCGTACCAGTACATTACCTGGCATTTGCGAATCTGATAAAGGCAGAGCGAGTACAAATTTTGATGAGCTTGACAGTTGTGTACGTATTCAGCTTCGCTGATATCTTCGCTTTCAAATACAAACTTTTCAGGAGTTAGTTTGCTCAAGTTACGCAGGATTAACTCTACCCCTAATAATATATCGGTTACGAGCTGATTTTTGGTCTTTTGGCTGAACTGTAAATACCTGCTCGTGTCTGCCAGAATTTGCGAGATTTCTTTACCTTGAAAAAATGAGTTAGCTATGCGGTTGGACAGGATATAACCCGCATACTCTAAATCTCCGGATTCTAAAGCTGCTTGATATCCTTCATTGCTGATTGCGTGGGAATCTTTGATGTGATTGAACCAGTAATAAAAAATACTGACCAGGGATGAACAAGCTCTGCACTTCAAGCCGATATTGCCAGATTTTTCGCTGAGATTCAGGGAGAGTAAGCCGAATTGATACGCAGCTTTGTAATCTCCCGAAACTGCGTTTAAGAACATACCGTAGCCAGCATAGCAAAGAGAGGCTTCGGGTACTAAACCGTATTGTAGAGAAAGATTGACTCCTTTTAAAACGCTGACTTTCCACAAGTCTGGATTTTTGAGGTACGCCGATGTCAGCAAGTTTGTAATTAATTTGACTGCAACTTTTTTGTCGGGTACAGTCATTTCGGGGGCGTCAATTAGGGAAGCTATTTCTCTACCTGCTAAAATATTTGTAGCTGCTGCAAATTCTTCGGATATGACTTTTTGTAGCCCGTCTAGCGGCAAGTCAATGCCTAGCAAGTCCAAAGCTTGGATTCCGGCTTTAACGGCTTCTTCGTACTTCGCGCGCAGGGTGTACTGCACGATCAGCAGGTTGTAAATTTCTACCTTTTCTAAGGCCGATCGCGCTTTTTCCAGAGTTATATTAATAAATTCTTCAGACTTCTCGAAAAAACCGTTTAAATACTCAACATTTGCCCGCTCCATGTGCAAGGCAAAGGCTAAGTCGTAGTGGGCATCCCAAATATCGGCGCTCAAACCATCCATGCCTGCGGTCAAATACTGCAAGGCAGCAACATAAGCAGTGGCATCTTTGGCTCTGCGGGCGGCGTCTAAATTCAGCGTTGCCAGTTCAATTAATTCTCGATCTTCATTAATTAGCGATCGAGCCACATTCAAGTGATCGACTAATTCAAAGATTCTGTCAGCGCGATATTCAGCCGGGGTGTTTTCTAGGATTTGCCTGCCTATTTTCAGGTGAACAGCCTTTTTTTGCGAGTCGTCGATCAGAGCGTAAGCTGCTTGTTGTACGCGATCGTGCAAAAATTTATAATTCAGAATTAATAGCGGAAACAGCACGTAATCTAATGACTTGCTTTCCAATTCCGAAGTTGGCAGAATCAGTCCCGACTTAATAGCTGGCAACAGGTGAGAAAAAGTTTCCGATGCTTCTTTCTCATGAATTAAAGAAAGAGTATTTAAATCAAATTCGTTGCCCAAACAAGCCACTAAACGCAAAACTTGCTGGGTTGAGCTTGGCAGTTTTCTCAGTTTTTGTACCATCAAATCTACTACATTGTCAGTGATAGCGCACTGCTCAATTTGAGTCATATCCCAATGCCAGCCGCCCTTGCTCCCCGACTGTGGGGGGTGAAAAACTAGCAGGTTTTCCTGATACAATGTTTGCAGGAATTGATTTACAAAAAAAGGATTGCCGTCTGTTTTGCTGATTACTAATTCAGCTAACGGTTTGACAGATTCTCGATCGCTGTGCAAAGTCTCCGCAATCAAATGAGTTATGTTTTCCACCCCCAGCGGTGACAAAGCAATCTGATTAATGATAGCTTCCTGATTTCGGAGCGTCTCCAAAGTCATCATTAAAGGATGAGTAGGACTAACTTCATTATCCCGATAAGCGCCAATTAAAAACAGATATTGCGTAGCTTCATCTGTCATCATCAATTCGATCAGCTTGAGAGTAGCCGAATCAGCCCACTGCAAATCGTCGAGAAAAATGACCAGCGGATGTTCTGGCTGGCAAAATACCCGAATGAAATTTTGAAAGACTAAATTAAAGCGGTTCAGAGATTCCGTCGGCCCCAATTCAGCTACAGGAGACTGAGCACCGACAATTAGTTCAACTTCGGGAATGACATCAATAATAATTTGTCCGTTTTGACCGAATGAACTGCGGAGTTTTTCGCGCCAAACTGCTAATTGAGCCTCACTTTCAGTTAACAGTTGTCGCACCAATTCCGAAAAAGCGCTGACAACGGCAGAGTAAGGAATAGTCCGCTTGTACTGGTCAAACTTTCCCCAAATAAAATATCCACGTCGGCGGGTAATAGGTTTGTCTAAAATCTTCACCATTGCAGATTTGCCAATGCCGGAATAACCGGCAATCAGCATCATCTCGCTGCGGGATTTATGTTGTCCTCTCGCCATGACTGACAAGGGGATTTCTTTTTTCGATTTGCTCTCTTTCTTGATGACAGAAATTTGAGAATCGTCGCTACGGTAGCCTCGATTATTTGTTGCTGCCACCCGTTCAAATGCCGCTAAGAGAGTTTCAACTTCTCGCTGTCTGCCGTAAAGTTTTTGAGGTATTTGAAATTTGTCAGAAATATCTTGGCTGCCGAGAGGAAACTCAGAAACAACCCCAGATGTTTGCCACTGAAACAGGCAGGATTCCAAATCGGCTTTTAGTCCCCAAGCACTTTGATAACGCTCCTCAGCGGTTTTTGCTAACAATTTCATCACAATATCTGAAACAGCTTTAGGAATTTCTGGGGCTATTTCCGCGAGAGGTACTGGCTGTTTTGCTATGTGACAGTGAACTAACTCCATGGGATCTGTAGTGGGAAATGGGAGTTGTCCTGCCAGGATTTCATAAAAGGTCACGCCGAGGGAATAAAAGTCGGTGCGGTAATCGACTACTCGGTTCATTCTGCCGGTTTGTTCGGGCGACATATAGGCTAAAGTGCCTTCTAAAAAATTGGGATTTTTATTGGGAATATTTTCCAGGTTGGATGCTGTTGAAATGCTGAAATCTATTAGTTTCACTTGTCCGGTAGCAGGATTAAAAACTATATTAGAGGGATTTATATCTTTATGAATTACATTTTTCCCGTGAATCTCTCCCAAAGTTTCAGCAACTTTGATGGCGGTAGTCAGAAATCCTAAAAGGGTAAATTTTTGGGAACCCATAAATATTTTTAAAGATTCCCCGCCAAAATCTTCTAAGATCATTGCCAGACTATTTCTAACCTGTTGCAACTTATACACTTTCACAACTCCGTCCAACAGGCTTAAGTTGGCAGTGATCTCATATTCGCGCTTGTATCTATTCAGTTCTTCAGGAGTCGGATAGTCTTCTTTGATAAGTTTGATAATAACAGGTTGGTTGTTCTGCTCGTTGTGGCCGCGGTAAACCAGGGAAGTGCTGCTTTCATAAATGAGAGCGAGAACTGCAACGCCGGGAATTGCCATCATAGTTGGGTTCTCTCAAATTAGGTGTGCTTGGTCAATGTTACAGGACTGACGCGCGGCGGGCTAGAAACCGGGTTTCTTCGTTGCTAGTCGTTGACAAACCCAAGATTTTATCGTGTAAATCGGGTTTCTTTTCGTAAATCCTATGTTATTCTTCATTATCGCTCAAGAGCTATCTTTTGGGATGTGTGGGTAGGCAGGCCTTGACAGCAAAGAGCTACTGCTGACAAAAGCACGCTGGGGCTTTCGTCACCTCAGCAGTTAGGTAAACAAGATCACAAATACAGGATTTGTGCAAAGATTTACTCTAATGCTCGATCGCCATGCTGACAACTAAATCATCTTAGATTCGCAGCAATCGCTTGACTTTAGTGGAGCGTCACCACATCTCGTGAAAATACGCAAGTGCTTAAAGATTTATTTTTTCCGGTGTTCGGGTACGAATTTGCGGTGCTTCAAAAAAACCGGCCGGTGCAAATCTTAACTATAATTCGCGACCGAGGCGCTGAGGGAAGTAAGTGTTGCTTCGGAATCTGAAATTTCCTTCAGTTCTATCTATTTTGACCGATCGATTAACAATACTAACTGACCGAAAACATCCAGGAGACAAGCCCCCGGATTCATCCGTCCAGAAATAAAAAACCTGTATCCGATGAAACTTGCCCCCGATTTATCCGTGGGGTCAATGCTTCAATTCTAAAATCTAAAATCTAAAATCTAAAATCTAAAATCGATTGACCGTTTGACCAGAGTAAATTTGACAAAAAATGCAGAATTATTGCACCTTGTCTGGTGCGCGGCAGCGAACCCTACATTAATCAAATTTGCCTAAGTCTTAAGAAAATTTGAGGAAAGATTAAGAATTATTGCCATAAAACCCAGGTAAAGTTGTTTGAATTACGACTCAAATGCCAAGCAGACAAAGCGTTTGAGCATTTCCCAAATCTGTAAATCCTCAGAAAGTTAGTATTTCTCAAGGATTCATCCGGTGAGAAAATCAGAAACAACCTTAAAATTTAGCAGTAATCGCCCGATCGGGCAATTCTCAACCAGCACCAGGAAAAAACCTATGAAATTGGCTTATTGGATGTACGCAGGGCCAGCCCACATCGGCACTCTGCGCGTCGCCACTTCCTTCAAAAACGTCCATGCAATCATGCACGCACCGATTGGAGACGACTATTTCAACGTCATGCGTTCCATGCTGGAGAGGGAACGGGATTTCACCCCAGTGACTACCAGCGTCGTTGACAGACACGTACTGGCGCGGGGTTCGCAGGAACGGGTGGTGGACAACATCACCCGCAAAGACAGAGAAGAACACCCAGATTTAATCGTGCTCACCCCGACTTGCACCTCCAGCATTCTGCAAGAAGACTTGGAAAACTTCGTGGAACGAGCTCAATTGGATGCCAAAGGCGATGTATTGCTGGCGGATGTTAACCATTATCGGGTAAACGAACTGCAAGCTGCCGATCGCACTTTGGATCAAATCGTCCAATTTTACATTAACAAAGCCCGCAAAAAAGGCGATTTAGTAGAAGCCAAAAGCGAAAAACCATCTGTCAACATTATCGGTATGTCTACGCTGGGTTTCCACAACCAGCACGACTGCACCGAGTTGAAACGTTTGATGGCAGATTTGGGCATTGAAGTCAACGAAGTTATTCCCGAAGGTGCTTCGGTTCATAACTTAAAAAGACTGCCGCGCGCCTGGTTTAACTTGGTTCCTTATCGGGAATTGGGGATGATGGCCGGGGAGTATTTGCAAAAAGAATTCGGTACGCCGATGGTCGATATTACGCCGATGGGTGTGGTGGAAACTGCGCGCTGTATCCGCAAGATTCAGCAAGTGTTGAATGCTCAAGGTGCGGATGTTGATTACGAAAATTTTATTGACCAACAAACTCGATTTGTGTCTCAGGCTGCTTGGTTTTCGCGATCGATCGACTGCCAAAACTTAACTGGCAAAAAAGCCGTCGTATTTGGCGATAATACGCACGCTGCGGCGATGACGAAGATTTTGGCTCGCGAGATGGGAATCCACGTTGTGTGGGCAGGAACCTACTGCAAACACGATGCTGACTGGTTCCGGGAACAGGTAAGCGAGTATTGTGATGAAGTGCTGGTGACGGATGATCACGGGGCGATCGGAGATGCGATCGCCAAAGCGGAACCTTCGGCTATTTTCGGCACGCAAATGGAACGCCACGTTGGTAAACGGTTGGATATTCCTTGCGGCGTCATTGCTGCACCGATTCACGTCCAAAATTTCCCGATCGGCTACAAGCCATTTTTGGGTTATGAAGGCACGAATCAGTGCGTAGATTTGGTCTACAATTCCTTTACTTTGGGAATGGAAGACCACTTGCTGGAAATCTTCGGCGGCCACGATACCAAGGAAGTGATTACGAAGGGTATTTCGGCTGATTCTGATATGGGTTGGACAAAGGATGGACAAGCTGAGTTGAATAAAATCCCTGGCTTTGTGCGGGGTAAGGTGAAGCGGAATACTGAGAAGTTCGCGCGCGATCGGGGGATTGATAAGATTACCGTTGAGGTGCTTTACGCAGCGAAGGAATCTGTCGGCGCGTAGTTAGTTGGTAGGGTGGGCATTTGCCCACCTCACTTAGTAAAATAGAAATGCACTGTCACTTTTCAAACATAGAAAAGTTCTTTATGGCTAATTCTATTGCTTTCCAGACCGCGATCGAATATGTAGAATCTCTGGCAATTGAAGAGCAAGATTTGTTAATTGAATTAATTCAGAAATGGCGAATTGAAAATCGGCGACTGGAAATTGCTAGCAATGCAAGAGAGGTTTTGAGTGCTTTAAAAGCCGGCACAGCAAAGCGAGGCAACCTTGCACAGTTAAAAGCTGATTTACTGGATGAAGAATGAAAACTCTAGTTTGGAACAACAGTTTTAAACGGGCTTTTAAACGGGTTATCAAGAGAAATCCGCAATTAGGTGAGAAAATCTTTTCCGTTTTGGAGTTGTTAGTGAACGATCCATTTTATCCTCCATTGAAGTCACATAAACTGCGGGGGCAATTAGAATGACTTTGGGCTTGTTGGGTTGAGTCCGATTGCCAAATTATCTATACTTTTGAGCAAGATAATGAAACGCAAGAGGAATTGATCGTCTTGATTGATATTGGGACGCATGATGAAGTATATTAAGTAAGGATCGCCCTTTTCCAACAAGCGTGCGATCGCCCTCACTCCTCATTTTGACTATCTTCTTGCTCAACTTGCTCAAAATTAACTTGTTCGTAAACATCAGATAGAGGAACTTCAAGCTGAAAGGAATTAAACATTAATGCCGTATCTTCCTCGTCATACTCACAATACAACCATCTTTTATTCTCGGTTTTTGAATACTGCTCGACTTTAATTTTTGTTTGATCGATCGTAATGTATTCTCGAAAAGTAGGAAGAGTTTTGTAATATGTAAACTTGTCAACTCGATCGTAGTTTTTAGTAGACTTTGATAAAACTTCCACAATAACTTGAGGGTTGGTAATCGTGTCAGTGCGATTGTTGCGGTACTCAGGTAGCCCAAAAATTACCATTACGTCGGGATAAGTGTACAGTCGCACTTTTGGTATCCACAGACGCACGTCACCGATGAAGATGCGGTAATTCCGTTTTTTGAGAGCAAGACTTAAAGCAATGTACAAATTGCCAGCGATTTGATTGTGATTGGTAGATCCGCCTGTCATAGGAATAATTTCCCCGTCGAGATATTCGCTTTTGTACTCTGCTGTTTCTTCCAGTGCTAAATATTGCTCTTCTGTGCAGTAACGTTGCTCGGTTGTTTGCAAAGTGCCTGTCATCTTGATGTTCTCCCACAATGATGTTGAACAAATATTTCTTCTGAGTGCGTGAAGCGAAGCTATCCCGAAGGGAATCGCTCACTTAAATGATAACCTGCATTTCCAAAAAAGCGATCGCCCTTATTCCTCCCCGCTTTCTTCTGGCTCACTTTCCGCCTCAAAATCCACCTTTTCATAGACATCTGCCAGCGGCACTTCAACTTGAAAGAAATTAAAAACTAGCGCCGCATCCTCCTCATCATACTGACTATACGACCACCGCTTGTTTGCCAACTTACAATACTGTTCTACATAAACCTGAGATTGATCGATCAGAATATACTCTTGAAATGTTGGCAGCGTTTGATAAAACTTAAACTTATCACTGCGATCGTAAGCTTTCGTAGATTTCGATAAAACTTCCACAATCACTTGAGGATTCATCACCGTATCCTGGCGATTATTGTAATACTCAGGTTTACCCGGAATTACCATCACATCGGGATAAGTATAAGTTCGCTTTTTCGGCAGCCACAGACGCACGTCGCCCATGAAAACATCATAGTCAAGTCCCTTAAGAGCAAGACGTAATGCTATGCTCATATTCAGGGCAATGCGATTGTGATTTGTAGTTCCACCTGTCATTGGAATAATTACTCCGTCGCGATATTCACTTTTATACTCTGCTGCTTCTTCTAGGGCTAGATATTCTTCGGGAGTGAAGTAGCGCTGTGCAGTTGGCTGTTCTGTTGCTTGTAGAATAGCTGTCACGGTTTTTTCCCCAACTCAATTGATATTTTGCGTCCAGTTTAACATTGCCCGAAAGTAGGGGCGGGTAAGATGCCCAACCCCTACTCCCCACAACAAAAACCATTCTTTGTGGAACAGGCATCTTGCCTGTTTTTGATAAGATTCCAACATCTACGATCGCCCTCTTTCAACTAAGGGCGATCGCACTTAATCAACTCGCAACCAAAATTAATCGATCGGATCGAAAACTAGGGTCAATTGAGCAGCAGGAAGCAGTTGTTTGAGAACTCGCAAATGACCCTCTGCATCAGACCAACTGCGAAACCGACCGACAACGACCCTTTGTAGATTTGGAAGCAAACGAACCACGATCCACGGTCTGAGACGTTTCTCATACGGCATAATAGGTGTATCTCCTTGTTAATTGGAGCCATAGCCAGTCCTTGCTTTCCACGGCGGGGGACTGGCTTTTGACTTTGCACCTGTGGTGTGCTGTACAAATTATTGCACAAAAGGCCCTCATTGGTAGCAGAAAATTACTAAAATAGCGTTATAACACCGCGATCGGCGTAAACTTGTATGATTGGGAGCGTTCACAAACAGTAAATATTGACAGTGAGCAAGCGCGTTCACATCACACTCCCCGACTACATCTATGAATCCTTAGAACTGTGGGCCGACCGGCAAGGTAGACCCACAGCTAGTTTGATCGCTTTTATCGTTGAAACGGCGGTTTTGGAAGCGAAAAAAAAGGGAGATTTACCTTCTGAACCGGAAAAGCCCAAAAGCGACACGTAAAGACTTCCCTCGTGGGTTACGGGGGCGTGTCGCGCGATCGCACTTATCGAAATTGATGAAAATTAGCATCCGCGTCCGCAGTTGGCGCAGAATATTTAAAATAATTCTCTGCTTTGTCCTCGCGATCGCCTGTTAGTGCATAAGTCCTATCAGCAATCGAAAGTGCCAGTTAGTTAATTGTCCGTCGGCTAGTCAGTTGTAGGGAAACTCACAAAAAATATCATTCTCAGTAACGAGCTTTCGACTATACATCCAATCCTCTTGTGGGGCGGGCTTCTAGCCTGCCCCTAAAAGCTTATTGAGAATAGTGCCAGATATCAGGGGAAACGGAAATTGCATCCCAGGATTTCCTGCTTGAGGCCAATTGTGAAAACTGTACTGTTCGATCGCCCTAATCAATCCCACTTACCTAGATTAGACGCATCAACATCTGTTAAAGGAATGACTTATGAACTTCACAGCAAGACTCACACAAACCAGCTTACTCGGTTTAATGCTATTTGCCAGCAATCCAGCGGCAACCTTGGCTCTAGGACAATCGAACACAAGCACTGCACCAACAGCGTCTCGCACTCAGTCTCCGATTGAAACCATACAAATAGCTAATTTATCCACTCCCCAAAAACAGGTGAGAGATTTTTGTGTTCGCAAAAGACAGACACTGGCAAACTATTTCGAGACCAGCAACTTTCGGATTTATCTGTGCTACAACCACGCTCATCAACTATATTACTACGGGGTTAAAAAGAGTAACGGCAGCACGATCGCCTTGCGTGCTCGAACTGAAGAGGGGACTGGTTACGTGGCAAAAAATGGCACCTACGATTACATTGTTACAGGAGCCAGCCTTAGTATTTATAACAAAGGCAAACGCATTCTCGAACAACGAGTGATTCGCTCCCTTTAGTATTTAAATGCGATCGCTCTTTCAATCCCCGACTTCTTCAAAAAGCCGGGGATCTAACAGAATATCTGGCTTTTCTGCTGAGGCAGACGAAAGTTTGTGTAATTTAACCTCGAACTCAAATGACCAAGAATTTCTTGATGGTACCCGCCACGTGATTTCTCCGTGGAATCAATCCAAAATCTAAAATCTAAAATCCTCAAGCCCCCGAATTTATCTCGCGCAAGTCAATCCAAAATCTAAAATCTAAAATCTAAAATCTAAAATCGAATGACCGGCGCTTCGCCACATTTGAGTTTGAGGTTAACAGGTTTCAACCCACATTCCGCACCCCCAACTGGCACATAGGCAGATGGAGGGGATAAAAGTAAATCATCCGAGATAATCGTGAG
>NZ_JAUBPI010000078.1:0-30675 GCF_036700645.1 Microcoleus sp. S36b_A4
AAACCGGAGTCAAAATCCTCCAAAGGTTTACCCTACATACTCCGACGCCTTTTGTCAATGGGGGAACTTCAGTTTAATCATAATCAGGATATTATAAAGTTTTCCTGAAAAAAACGTCTGAAGCTCATAATTAATTTTTAATTTCTAATTTTTTAAAGCCCTACGCCCCAAATCTGTAAATTTCCGCCAACTCTCACTGCCACATCAGGGAGTTCAACCACATCAATCGAAAATGCTGCTGACTCTTTTAGATCCAGAAAAACAGACCCCCCTGCAACAGTGGAGTTTCGAGAGCGAATCCATTATTCGCATCGGCCGCTCTCCAGACAATCACGTTGTGATCCCCAATGCTCTAGTGTCGCGGCAACATCTGGAATTGCAAAGAGTTAATAACGGGAGATCCAGTCAGTGGTACTTAGTCAATTCGGGGACAAATGGCACTTTGGTAAACGGTATTCTCATGTCTCAGGGTTGGATATCCGACGGTGCCCTGATCCAGTTGGCACGAGGCGGCCCTATTCTGCATTTCCAAGTTATTAATATTGAACTTGGCGGCAAAATTGAGGCGAACCCCACTGTCAATCTCGCGACCCCGAGGTGTACCCATGCGGGAAACCCGCCGGGGAATTTATTCTGCATCCACTGCGGCGAACCGATTAAAGTCGATCGCACGGTGCGTCACTACCAAGTGCTGCGAACTTTGGGCCAAGGCGGTATGGGGACAACGACTTTAGCCTGGGATCGAGATAAAGCGAAAGCTCAACAACCCGGAATTTCCCCCGCTGCTTCTCTGGTAGTCCTCAAGGAAATGAATGCTGATATGGCTCAAATCGCCAAAGCTCAAGAACTGTTTGAACGTGAAGCTAAAACTCTCAAAGCCCTCCACCATCCGGGAATTCCTCAGTTTTTTGACTTTTTTGTGGAAGGGGGTAAAAAATACTTGGTGATGGAAATGCTCCACGGCGAGGATTTAGAAAAACGCATCTATAACCGCGGGCCAGTTGCTCCCCAACAAGCAATAGAGTGGATGATCCAAACCTGTGAGGTTTTGGACTACATTCACTCTCAAAAACCCCCGATCGTCCACCGGGATATTAAACCAGCTAATTTGCTGGTGCGCCACCGCGACAATTGCATTACAGTGCTGGATTTTGGAGCCGTTAAAGAAATCGGCACTCCACCAGGGACTCGCATCGGCGTTGAAGGCTACACCGCACCAGAACAAGACCGGGGACAGCCTCTCCCTCAGTCGGATTTATATGCCATTGGGCCTACTTTGATTTTTTTGCTGACGGCCCAAAGCCCTCAAAACTTTTACGGGAAAATAGCTGGAGGTTACGGGTTTAAGATCGAAAATATTCCGACGATCGCCCCCAAGCTGCGGGACACCATTTTGCGAACCACGGCAGCTAAGCCTGGGGATCGTTTTCAAACTGCTCAACAATTAGCTCGAGCTTTAGCAGCTTCCCTTTAAATAGAAGTCAGAATTCAAAACTCAAAAGCCAAAAGTCAGAATTGATTAGGAAGAGGGAAGAGGGAAGAATTTAGCAACAGAAATTTATGAAAGAAAATTTACCGATCGCCTCGAAATTTCTCTCCGACACCCCAGTCCTCCGTCTTCTCTGTTATTCTTCGTCCCAAGCTTCTACAGCTATCAACTCGCTCACGGGGTCTTGCATAGAAAAATCAAACTCTAGCAATTGCTGTTTCCAGTACGGCCATTCGTCGCCGTAAAGCAGAGCAATTTTCCAAATACTGTCTGTCGGTTTGATAATGTCAGACGTGACAAGAGAATGCACCTGACGCTGGAACTTAACCATCGGCTGTATAACCTTCTGGCTCATAATACCTCTTGAATTGTTTAAATTTTGTGAATTACCACTTCCGATCTCACACTTTTTACCGCAGTTTCGCCAAGAACAGTCTCGCCAAGATACGTGTAGATTTTTGTCGGGAAGCTACATATTCAACTTGTATCTTAACACAGTTCGTTTTGACAAGGGCCTATAAGCAGGACTGAAGAGTCAAGACCGACTTCAAAGAATTAATCATCTTTAAAATGTCCCGCTATATGCTGTCGATCGACAGTGGGAGGTTTGCCACCTCGATTGTTTCCACATAGTGGCAGATGCAAGAGCTGCGTTCGGCTTGTTCTTGACAAGGCTGAGTTTGGGTAGGAGAAACTGCAACTACTGCGCTTTCGCTGCTACAGCGTAATTTCCGCTTTCCTGCGGGTAAACCACACCTGTTTCACCTTCGACGCTGGGTTCGCTGTGAGAGTGGGATGTGAACTACATAAACTGATTATAGCTCTACTCACCGCAAAAGCGATCAAAAATTGTTGGATACTGTTGATCGCCACCCCTAAATGTCGATCGAACATTCAAAGGCGACAGCAGGGCGGGCGTACAAGCAAGTTCCCAACCCATCGTCCGTCCTGATTGAGTCAATCTAAAATCTAAAATCTCAAATCTAAAATTGTATGACTTGGACAAGGCGACACATTCTCACTCTGGCTGATTTTACCTCGGACGAATACGATACGGTGCTGCAAACTGCAGCCAGTTTTCGGGATGTGCTCGGCCGCCGCACGAAGAAAGTGCCGGCCCTGCAGGGTCAAGTGGTCGCGAATTTGTTTTTTGAACCTTCTACCCGGACTCGCAATAGTTTTGAGTTGGCGGCGAAGCGGCTGTCAGCGGATACGCTGAATTTTACCCCTGGAAGTTCTTCTCTAACGAAGGGGGAGACTATTCTGGATACGGCTAAGACTTATCTGGCGATGGGAACGGATTTGATGGTAATCCGGCACGAACAAGCTGGAGTTCCGAGCACAATTGCTTCGGAAATGGATCGCTTGGGTTCGAGAGTCAGCGTTCTCAATGCTGGAGACGGCCAGCACGAACACCCATCGCAAGGTTTGCTAGACTTATTTACTATTTGTGCTCTGTTAGATACCGAACGTCCGCGGCTGGAACTTTTAGCGGGTAAAAAAATTGCTGTGGTGGGGGATATCTTACATTCGCGGGTGGCTAGGTCTAATATTTGGAGTCTAACGGCTTCTGGGGCAGAGGTTCATTTGGCCGGGCCGCCAACTTTGCTACCGCTGTTGTTTGCTGAGTGTGGCGATGGTAGGGAAGGCAAATTATTTTTGCATTGGCAGCTTGAACCGGCTTTGGCCGATGCTGATTTTGTGATGACTTTGCGGCTGCAAAAGGAACGGATGAGCGACCATTTGCTGCCGAGTTTACGAGAGTACCATTCTTTGTACGGGATTACGCGCGATCGGCTAAAACTTTGCAAGCCGGATGTGAAGGTGTTACACCCTGGCCCGGTTAACCGTGGCGTGGAAATTAGTTCGGATTTGATGGACGATGCCCAGTTTAGCCTGATTTCTCAGCAAGTTACCAGCGGCGTGGCGGTGCGGATGGCATTACTTTATCTAATCGGCGGCGGTAAAGTTTAGGCTGTTAGTTGTTAGTCATGAATTTCGTATATTCCATGATTTTCAGGAGTGATAGCATATTTAAAATAATCGTTACCCAGTATGGCCGGGTAACGATTAAAACTCTTTCTAGAAATGTAAAGTGATCTAGTTAAGAGTTAGGAAAGCCACGAGGCTTTCACCCAGCCGCCACCTTTGAGTTGGGCCCAGCCGTTTCTGTAACGACCGGTCAATTTCACATTGTCTCCATTGTATAACTTGCCGATGACATGAGAACAGCCATTGGGGCGGTGGCGGATATTCAGTCGGCCGCCGTTGGTTGCAACTTCGGCGTAGCTGTGATAGCTGCGACTGCCGCCGCAGTGGCGATACCCGCAACTTGCCTGTGCTTCACCGGGGGTACCTAGAACAGATAGAGCTACTGCCATACCTGCAACGCCTATCCATGCAGAATTAGGAATTTTCAAGCCCAGTTGGTCTAACGACTTGACCTGGAGTTCGGACTCTGGAGATTCATAAGCAACAAAAGAGTGGCTCAATGCTAGTGCTTCCATAGTTTCCTCGTGATTGTTGTTAACCTTTCTTGGTGCAGACTCAGGTCAAAACCTCAATTAACAGCCCAAATTATTAACTTATGTTTCATAAAAGCCACAAAAGGGCGTTAAGGTCTTGCTTTTGCCGAGTATTGGCTAATGTTCCTGAACTCTGCACAGGTATATCATGTCATTTATGTAGCTTTCCGGAACAAAAAAATAAATAAAGTTTACATCTGCTGCTAAAAATTTTGCCGACGCGGATTAGAACTCCGGGCAGAATTAAACTTAACTGTGTCATTAAAAAGGGAACGAAGTTATCGATTGGGGTTGGGAATTGCTTGTACTGAGTTGCGAATGACACTACTTGTTTTGCTACTTATTTATTGAATTGCTACAGCAAGATGGGCAGTTAATTCGATCGAACAAGCATCCGGCTCGTCTTCAAGCACAATCTTAATTTGCTTCGGGTCAGTCATAGTGTAGCCGATCGCACTCGTGCAGAAGTTCGGGGCGATGGCGCCGGGCCCTCGGCAGTGCTACAAGATGGGTCTCAAGATTAGTCGCCCTATGTCCCCGACAAGAATGTAAGACAAATCCATCGCGACTTGATTTGTGTCAAGATCAATTAACTTCTCCAGCACCACTTCTTTCGCAATGAACTCCTTCGCTACACTTTCGATCGGCACAATTCCTCAACGCCATGAATCAGACAGCTTCGCCATTACCTTAGCGCCGTTGTCTGTAGAGGAAATATACGCTTTGGCAGATGACCCCGCGAACGGAGCCGTGGTAATGATGAGCGGTACAGTCCGCAACCAAACTGACGGTCAAGCAGTAATTTCCCTAGAATATCAAGCCTACGAACCGATGGCAGTGCGAGTATTCCAGGAAATTGCTACTGAAATCCGCCGCCAGTGGGCCGAGGTCAATCGGGTCGCTATTCACCACCGTGTCGGACACTTGCAGGTGGGCGAAATCAGCGTAGTGGTGGCTGTTGGCTGCCCCCACCGGGACTCAGCCTTTGCAGCTTGCCAGTACGCCATAGATACGCTCAAACACAATGTACCGATTTGGAAAAAGGAACATTGGGCTGACGGTTCTAGCAGTTGGGTTAGTATTGGAGCGTGCGAGGTTGTCGGGCATTAGTCAAGGGATTTAAGATTTGAGATTTCAGATTGGAGATTGCAGAGGGGAACTTGTTACGATCCCCTAACGTCAAAAAGTGTGGAATGTTCGATGAGCCAATTCCACCGATGAGCGACTTTATTTCCGTGTCCTGGTCTGCGGTTGTGGCGACCGTTCAAAGAGTGCAATTGCCAGCCGAAAAACTCTCTAATTATGACTTGGTGTTGCGGTGTCAGGAAGGAAATCGACCTGAGACCACGGCCTTTTCAGAACTGTTGAAGCGGTATCAGTCCCACGTAGACAGGGTTCTCTATCACTTGGCCCCTGACTGGCAAGACCGAGCAGACTTGGCTCAGGAAGTGTGGATTCGGGTCTACCGAAATATTAACCGTTTGCAAGAGCCTGTTAAATTTCGGGGCTGGCTGAGCCGCATCGCCACTAATTTGTTTTACGATGAGTTGCGGAAGCGCAAACGGGTGCGAACTCCGCTGTCGCTGGACGTACCCCGTACTCTGGAAGATGGCGAGGTTGATTGGGAAATTCCGGCAGACAGTCCGGGGCCTGATGAAGATTTGACAACTAGAGAATTTTACGACCAGTTGCGGGTGGCGATCGCAGATTTGCCTGAAGTATTCCGCACGACAATTATTTTAAGAGAAATTGAAGGTTTAGCCTATGAGGAAATAGCCGAAATGACGGGAGTTTCTCTGGGAACTGTCAAGTCGAGAATTGCTAGAGCTCGCCAAAGATTGCAGTTGGAATTGCAAAAGTATCTCGATGGTAATTAGCAAGAGTAATTTCAGAGGTGGGTTAAGAAGATTTGGTGATGTTTGCTGTGACATCAAAACTTCTCTTTTAAAATATAAATAAGCAGTAAATCATTCTAATAGCGAGTGCGTGATTCCCCAATTAGAGCAAGTCTGAAATTATGAATAATAACTTTGAATCGGATAAAAATCAGAATCAGCAAGGTGTTGGGGATTCACTCGCTGAAACTCAAGTTAACAACAATTATGCCCAGGGCAATGTAACTACTATGATGCGCGATCGCTTTGAATTGCTAAGTGCCTACCTAGACGGTGAAGTGACGGCGACAGAACGCCGGCAAGTTGAGGAGTGGCTGACAAATGACCCCACTACGAGGCGTTTGTACTCGCGACTGCTGATGATGCAGCAGAGTTTTCAGGCAATGCCGGTACCTGCTGCGGAACAATCTGCCGAGGAGTTGGCGACGAAGGTTTTGCAGCGGGTGGAACGCAAGCCGAAACAAACTTGGATTTTGGGTGGAGGTGCGATCGCAGCTTTGTTGGTTGCGGTGGTGTCCGGTATCGGTGGCGATCGCCAATTGTTTGCTCCTCAGTTTGCTCGATCGCCCGTTCCTGCTGAATCTGACGGTTTGATTATGGCTTTAAACGAGCCTCTGGTGGAGATGGTTAATCCCAACGATTTGATGCTTGGGGTGAATGCACCGATCATGGATATTCCCAAAGTTGGTGTAGCAACCCCTCAAAAGTCATTGCCAAAGGCGCAGTAGAATTTCTGTTTTGATCAATAACGCCAGTTGCTAAGCTCCCTAAAAAAGGGGGCTTTTGCCGTTTTTCCCAGTTTTTCAAGGTGGATAGATCCTTTGACACTTCCCTGGCTTTGAATGACGAATTGTGGGGCGATCGCATCTTGATATCGGAGTAGGTAGCGAGTGGAATTAGACCGGGCGAGCGCACTTGTCATCGGTTTTTTGCAGATTTGCGATCGGCAACAGCAATGTTCCTTCAATTTCCTGCCGCACAGCAGGAGATACGTTACAACCGCTATTGAGGCAACATACCAGCAATTTATTAGCATTGTAATACTTCCTCAGCAATGACTTCTCCTCTTCGCTGAACTGCCAAACGCGACCCAGATCGCGATACAAAATCATCATTTGTCTTAATCGCTTATCCCAAGCCTGACCGTTATCTTGCCACCATTTTGCAAATATCTCTTTGTCACTTTTTGGATCGGGCAGTTGTTGCAAAAGTTCTTGTATCGCTTGCCTTTGTTCAGGCTTAAGGGAAGGTACAAGGTGGCAGTCAAGAACAAGGTCAAGGTTAGGGACGAGGGTACGTTCAATGGTAAGGCGGATGTAACCAAGAGTAGGCTCAAGCGCATCCTTAAGGACGGTATTCAGGGCAAGGTCAAGAGCACCTTCAAGCGCAAGGTTAAGAACCTGTTCCAGAGCTTGTCCCACAACTTTTTTCAGATAAGGGTCAAGAGAAAGGGCAAAGCCACAGTCAAGGAGGGGATATTCAAGGGTAAAGTAAAATGCTCTAACTGCCGCAGGTTTGTAGGGAAAATCAACAGAAAGGGATTTTTTGTTGACCCAGAGTAGGAATTGCTGTAACTGCTCATCGTCAGCGACGAGTGCATCAACTTGCTGTTTTATTAACAGCAATAAGTCATCAGCTTTTTCCAACATCCCAACTGCTAACAACAAGACTTCTCGCCAACGCTTCTCGGTTAGGTGGCTGACCAGTTTTTCCAAAACTTGTGGATCGGAATTGTTAACTATTTCTATAGCAGTGAAA
Source organism: Microcoleus sp. S36b_A4 (assembly GCF_036700645.1). Lineage (NCBI taxonomy): Bacteria > Bacillati > Cyanobacteriota > Cyanophyceae > Oscillatoriales > Microcoleaceae > Microcoleus > Microcoleus sp. S36b_A4. Next base: position 7,668 of record NZ_JAUBPI010000078.1, read on the forward strand.
TACTCTTGAAATGTTAGATGAGAAAACGAATAAATCCCTCTTGCCCTCTCCACTAATAATCCATGTTGTGTCTCGATCGCCTTCAGGACAACCTCACTATCCATTTCTAAATGAACGCGGTCAGTTGTGGCATCGGGTAAGTTAGCCAGATAGTCGGCAATCAATTCCTGAACAGTATTTTTTTCAAAAAAATAATCGCCATGCTCAAAAGTAATAGCGGCCACAAAAGCAAGTAAATGTTGTTTGCGGGAATAATTCAAATCTCGATAAACTTCATCCCGTTGAATGCCTCTAGTTTCATCCCATTTTCTGAGCATAATTTCCATTCCTTCCTCATACAACTTGGCTCGGTTGGATGGAAAATCTGCTTTGGCTTGGAATACCAAACAAGTCAGATTAAGCAAAATTGGCGTTACTGCTAGTTCTCGAATTTGCTGATTTTTTTGCAGTGTCAGCGTCTCTATAAATTGAGAGGCTAAAGCTTTCCCTGCCTCAAGATTCTGGGAAAATGCTGCAAACCAATTTTTAGCAAAGGCAGCGGTTTGCTCGCAAGTAAAATCCGCTACCTCAACACAGGTAAAGGCTTCGTCGTGAAATCGGTACTTAGCAGCGGCAATTCGACAGGTAATAATAAACTGATTGTTGTAATACTTTTGGACAAACTGACGAATCTGTCTGACGACTGCATCGCTATCAGATTCGGGCAATTCATCTAAGCCGTCCAATAAAATCAAACCTCGGCCTTGACTAAGTACAGATTCAGTTTGCGATCGCGCCTCAACTCCGCAACTGGCAAATTCGTCGCTGATATATTCTAATAAGTCAAGATTAGCGATTTCAGCAAAGGTTTTCAGAGAGATAAAAATCGGTATTTTGTGTGCTTCAAATTCTGAGCGATCGCACTGAATGGCAATGTGTTTCAAAAAAGTAGTTTTACCGGAACCAGGTTTGCCGAGTACCATCAGTTTAGAGTGAGATTTCACCGCATCCAATCCTGGTACTCGTTTCTGGCGTACTTTACCTAAACCTAAGCGGTTAAAGTTATCCGCATCTGGGTTGAAGTCTCTCAGTAAGTCGCTAATTTCTCCCGGCTGCCAACTGGTAATTTCCTCCAAAATGTTGACTTCAACGTAGAGGTTGCTGACATCAACGGGCTGTGCAATATCTAACAGTTGCATTTTGCTGTAAAGCTGTTGGATTTTGCTGTGGCATTTTTGCCGTATCTCTTCCACTACCGCATCAATAGGCTGTTGGCAACAATCTCTAACCTTCCCAACCCTCCCTTGGTAAGAGGGGGCTACAGGAGGACGATCGACAATTTCTTCCCAATTCAACTGTAAAACCGTACAAAAAGCCTTGAAAGCATTAGCTTTAATGGGTTCTCTTCCTGCTAAAAAGCGCCTCCAAGTTGGCAGCGACAGGCCATCGGCATAGGGGCCGGCCTCTGTCCAAGTTCGATCGGGTTCTAATTTTTGACTAGCTTCTACTAACCATTTGGGGTCTTCTATTGTCGAGCCCCTTTCTCTTCTCGCTTGCTTAATTTTTACTAATCCCTCCTCAGAGGCTTTGAGGGTCGTCATTATATAATTTACTTCTCTAATTGTCAATGTCAATTTTAGATCAGTTTAGCGATCGCAAACTGAGTTTGTCAAGACCCCAGCAACAAAGAGAAAATGATCCTGACAACAACTGCAGGGCATACGGGAAAAGTCAGCCATAAATCAGGCAAAATTAACCTTGCAGAATGCAATTCTGTTGTGTCTCTAAAAATTACCTATTAAATAATGAGAAAGGATAGCAACATGAGAAATAGTATAAATGATCTTCCCTCCTGTGGAATAGGCATAAAACTTATTAGCAAAATTGCCGATAAGCTAAGCTATACACGCACTTCTGACGAGCGAAACTGTCTATTAATTGTGAAATATTTTCATCCAGGTATAATACCACCCCAACCTCCGCCTCAATCTGGTTATTTAAAGCGGGTAGTTGATTTGTGGAATGCCTTTATTTTGGGGTGGCAAAAGCAACGAAATTACCAATCTTGTCAAACTTATAACCAGCCCATTAAAACTATTCACCTTCAACTAAATACTGACCTCAAGAGTGTTGTTCAAGTTTTATGGTGGGTCGAGCAGTTTTTAGAGTATCTACCTATTCCCGAAGCAGTTTTGCAGCAGTGCAAACTTGCTACGATAGAAGGGTTTACAAATGCTGTTCGCCACGCTCATAAAAATCTGCCCTTGGCAACTCCGATCAACCTTGAAATAACCGTATTTAACGAACGCCTAGAAGTCAAAATTTGGGATATGGGAGAGCCTTTTGACCTCCAAGCTAAGTTAATTGAAGAATTACCGGTTATTTGGAGCGAGCTGGGATTTATGCTTGACTAAAGCTGTTCTGTAATTACCAGCTTTAAATTGACAACAAAAAGAAACTTTTTTGTTATGAATACTGATACTACTCCCAAGATTCTCGTGGTGGATGATGACGCTTCCATCCGCACTCTAGTTCATCGTTTTTTAACTCATAAATATCAAGTAGATTCGGCAGCAGATGGCGAGACGGCTTTAGAATTGTTTGAGAAATTAAAGCCACTGCTAGTAGTTCTCGACTGGAATTTGCCGGATACTACAGGCTATCACCTCTGCCAGGAAATGCAGCGCCGTACTAATGTTTTTGTGATCATGCTCAGCAGCCGCACAGACGAAGCTGATAAACTTAAAGTCCTGTCCGCCGGTGCTGATGATTATATCTGTAAACCCTTTGGTTTGGCAGAGTTGGCAATTCGTATAGAAGTTGTGTTGAGACGGATGAGACCTGTGACTCCATCACGTATTGTATTCGATCAATTCGCGATCGATTCAGCGCGCCGGGAAGCAACACTCAACGATCGCATTATCAAGTTAACAGCCTTGGAATTTAATATCCTGTATTTTTTGGCAAGTCATTCTGGTCAATCTTGGAGTCGCCAACAGCTAATTGAAAAAATTTGGGGGTGGAACTGCCACGACACAGGAGAAAAGCAACTTGTTAGCGTACATATCGGTCAGATTCGCAAGAAAATGATTGAAGTTGATGCTACTGGATCGCAGTTTATTAAAACTATTCGGGGTTATGGTTACAGGTTTGAGCCGCCTTCGCCCACTGCAATGGCTATTTAGTAAGCTCATCGGCATTAACCACCTTATTTGGTGAAAAACCTATTTTCCCACGTGCCGTCGGGCAGCCAGATGCCTCCTAGGGAACGAACGCGATCGGGTAACATGAAGTAAGACCAAGCCGTGCCTAAAGGTTTGAGGTGTCGATCGAAGATTTCGATTTCCTGTCGCTGATATTCGTTGTGTGTCGGTTCCCGCAGCGGATGATAATCTTCAAGTTGGTCTAAATCGTCCAAAATAGCCGAGGAAGCGAAACAGAGGAGAAAACCGCAGACTGTGCCATCTCCGGCCATCATCGCAGGATAGCCGATCGGCAGCGCAAAAAGTTGACCGCGGGCGATCGCGGGGCAAGCATCCACAACTTTTCCTTCGCAGTAGCGAAGGTAGTTGCACTCCCCCGGTTTGAGAGTGCCGTAGACAAAGACTTTCATCGGGTAGGGCCTAACCGCTAGTTTTTGCTAACATAGATGGCTAAGCTAATAGTTTAAGTCTCGCGGGCGATCGCGACTGCAATCTTGATAAATTTCGTTGTTTACCCTTTCTTATAATTCATGACTCTAGCAGTTAGTTTTATTAATTTTGGACTTCGGCCTTTGTACTTGAGCTCTTTTTTGCCGTCCCTGCCCCTGGACAGCTTGTTTTCGACTCAAGGGATTATGGTGATGCTGCTGGCTGCCTATGCGGGGGCGATGTGGATGTTTCTCACCAGTGCTCCGAAGGTACACACGGTGATGGTATCGGATCTCGGACAAGCGAGGGAGTTCTATGAAGGTATGCTAAACTTGCCCGTAGCAGAAGTGCCGCTGCACTACTACTACAATTACGAGCAAACTTTGGGCACAACTGGTATCGATCCGCTGTATTTGTCGCCGAATGTCGGGAGGGCAACGACCTCTCAAACGCTGGGGAGTCCGGATGGTTTGTGGTATCAGTTGATGAAAAATACCCAACTGCACATCATTAGCGGGGCCGGTGCAGGGGAAAAAAATCGCCAGCGTCACGTTTGTTTCGATCGCGATTGTTTGGATCAGCTATTGATGAGGGTACAAACTCGCGGCATTAGTTATAAAATTCGCCGGGAAAAGCCTCTGAATTTTTTGGTCAAAGATTACGATGGTCGCGTCATTGAAATGGCTGAGGTTAGTAATTAAGCTGACAGGCAAAAAATTTTAGATATAGAAATCCGGTTTCTCCCAGAAAGCGGGTTTCTAAACTTACGAGTTTGCCAGTCATTGTTGCTATGACTTATTCGTCTCCGTTACAACTTAACTAAATCTTTAATTTCTCCCAAACATTGTTTAAAACCGAGAACTTGATTCAAGAGGTAAAGCAGATGGGACAGACAAAATTAGTCGATCAGTTTAATCAAGATGGATATGTTAAGCTCCGGGGGTTTTTTTCAGAAGCCGAGATGAGAATACTGATCGAGGATATTAAAGAAGCCGATCCGAAGCACATTGACAATAATCTGAATAAAGGAAGCTTAACTTTTCACAGTCAGCTATTCCAATACAGTGAAAAGATCCAAAACTTCATCTCTCAACCCCGACTTGTGGAACTGCTTGCACAATTCATTGGTTCAAATTTCTGGGTGCGGTGGGATCAGGCAGTAGCCAAAGGACCAGGAGCAGAAACCTTTCCTTGGCATCAGGACAATGGCTATAGCAACCTTAAGGATAATCACTATCAACTGTGGATTGCACTTACCCGAATGACCCCCGAAAATGGTGGGCTGTGGTTACAACCGGGCAGTCACAAAAAACGGCTGCCGCACAAAGTTGAAGGTAACTATGCTGTGTATGATGGAACTCCTGACAGTCCACTCTTCATTGAAGCAGAAGCGGGGGATATTGTTTTGTTTTCCTCGCTAACACTTCACAGTACCACACCTAATGTTTCGCAGGAAACCCGCTGGGCTTACGTGATTGAGTACATGTCCCTCAATCACGTCGATCCTTCTATCAAACCACCCTATTTTGTGGTTGCCCGTAACGGTAAACCCCAGCCAGAGTTTGTTAATCTTCATACAGGTTTCCTGAACCCCTGGAATCATTTGAAATACGTTGGTTATCGGTGGAATCTCAAGCAAATGTGGCCAAGCAGGCTGAAACTACTTCTAAAGAGAGCAGAGTTGCTAGGAAAGAAGTAATACCAATTCTTACTGTACCCTCACTAGGTGAAGCCCGAACGTACTTCGTAAGTCATTCGTACTTCACCTAGAACCCTAGAAGCATTAGGTTGATTTAACCCGATTTGATATCACTTAGTTATTACTTCAACGCCCGATCGCTCTAATTCTATATCTGTCAAAGAGACTGCTTTCCGGCTGAAAATTTGGAAGTAGAGAGAAACAAAAAACTCTTTGACTGGAAAAACTATAAAAGTCAAAGGATTAATTGTCACGATGATATTGCGGGCATCGGCTTGAGCTTGTTTGACAATTTGCTGCGCTACCCAGTCGGGAGACATAATGCCGATCGGGTTTAAGTTGCTTTTAAACGGCCCTAAAATCAGTTTGCGAACGATGCAGGGTGCGTCCAGCCGCCGCAGGGTGACTAAATCTCCCAGGGCGCGCTTGCTGAGTTCGTACAGGGGACTGACAGCGGGAATTACTTCTGCTTCGGAAGTGTTGATCCAGACTTCTTTGCAAGCGATGTTTTCGTTAGTACGGACTGTTAAGAAAAAGAGTTCCATCAGCCGCCACGCGGAAAAAGTGTTAATTTCGTAGGAGTTTGCGATCGCCTCTCCTGTTCTTTCTCGCTGTACGTTAATCCCGTGATTAATGACGAGAATATCGATTTTTTCTAACAATAAGGCTAAGTCTGCTTCTTGGCCAACTTGCCAAGTTACGGTTTTTACAGGTAAATTTTCGCCGTCTATATTCAAAGTAATTTCCTCATTTCCCGAGGAGAGGGCGATTACTTTTGCACCAGCTTTGTGCAGGTGTTTGAGAAGCAAACGTCCTAAAGTTCCCGATGCACCGGTGACGGCTACAGTTTTGCCTTTGAGAGAAAGTGCTGTACCCATAAGTTTGTCTATTAAGGTGAAAGTACCGCAATAGTAAGCATTTTGATTGTCGAAGTGGTGCCGCCAGTGATAAGGTTTATTAACTAACCACTTGCCAGGGGGAGTAAGGAAGTCTCCGGGTTGGTGGGTGATGTCGGTTAATTCGTCTGCGCCTTTGATGCCGCACGCCCGGGCGATCGCGCTCAACAAAAAGCCTAAAGTATAAATACAACCCGCTGCTGCGCCCCAGTGATATTCCGGTAGCCCAAAATAAGCTACAACCCACAGCAACAAGCCCAAAACCATCATCGCCGCAGCTTCGGGCACGTCGTGACGCCAGTGTGCTTGCTTGTAAATTGTCTCGCTGACGGGGGTTAAATTCGGGCGGAAAACGCGGTGATGCCAAGTGTGCAGCTTTTGCAGGGGTGCCCAATAATGGGACACGACGTGATAAAAGTCTCGTATTATTTCTGCCCAGCAGACAGAAGCTATTGCCACAGCGCCGACTATCCAGTAATTTACCATGCTCGCATTAGTTTGAAATTTGAGATATTAGAGATTGTCTGTTTTGAAAGATAACTCAAAATGGCTTTTATTGCTAGTCTGGAAGTTGACTCAGGCGTTTTAAAATCTGCAAAACGCGGTACAATTCATTGCCGGGATTGGAAATAACAAATTCAGCCGATCGCGCATACTGGGGAGTTTCGCCTCTAACTAACTTGACAAAATTGAAGTTAGCACCTGTGGAAATCATGCCAAAAGTAGGATTTTCTGGGTTCGGATATGCCAGCATATATGTCAGTAGTTGTGGGAGTGCTTCGTCAGTTGAAAACGAAAGTTGTTTGGATTCTATTACTGTCACCCACAAGTTTGCTTTCATAATTAAAATATCTATTCTGCCTTCAATGATTCTGCCTTCGTCTTCCTCTTGAATGAATATCGACTTTTCGGCTTTTACTTGAAAAGGAGACTCATACAGACCGGCAATAAACAAAATGGGGCTGATGATTGTTAGCTTGACTGCGTTTTCCAATACAGGCGGGTTGTCTACCAAGTTGAAGTATATGTCTTGGACGCGATCGAGCAATTGTTTTTCTGAGTCTGTTACTTCAGGTAAGTTTTCTTGCCATTCTGTGAAAAATTCGCTGTTGCGAAGTCGCTGCAAGCCGAAGTTATCGATTAGATAGCGGAGGTTGATATCTCTTGCTTGTAGTTTTTGCATGAGGATTAATATATGTTTTTATGGTTATTAATAAGTTTAGCATAATTGGGATTTTAACCGCAGATGAACGCAAATGAACGCAGATGAAATTATGAGTAAGTTAATTGTGCTGAGATGTCTGTTCATCGGGATTTGCGAACACAATTCGCTGTAAATTATTTTATTTTGGGGCCAATATACCCAATGATTATCTTTCCGGGCCCTAATTCTGTGCAGAAATGGAGTCGCCAAGCTCCCGGTGTCATGCGGACGTGCCAACTGAAAATACGCTTTTTCCCGTCAAGACACTCAATATTTAGTTGCTCTTTAAACTCCTTAAGCCTTGACTCGCTCTCTGGAGATACCTTGCTAGGAAGATTATCCAAATCCAGCGCTCCGTCTGTCCAATTTTTGGATAATTCATCAAGCTCAAATAACTTTCTGACAACTTGTCGTAACATTTTCGGATCGACAAGGCTTTCTATCTGTTGGCTAACCCGATCGCAAAATTCCAGGCTGGAGAATAACTCAGCTCGACGTTTCCAAAGCTCCAAACCGTCAACCACCGCTGTTTGCTGACGTTTCTTAATCCAATCAGCGTGTTCGAGAACGTGGTTTTTCTGACTAGCATGAAGAACCTCTACACTTTCTTCTATCAGCTCCCCATTGTCGTCAATTTGTATTAGTTCTAAATTGAGGCGACTGCTATTCCACAATGACTCTGAATTCAGACTAATTGCCAATGTTTCAAGGTAATAAGAAACTTTAAATCCTTCGGCTTGAATACCCTGTAAACTCAACTCACAATCTGGAGCTTCTACTTTTATTTTAATACTTACATCAGAAATATCAACAGATAAAGGAGTTTTAGTTGCAAGCGTTTTCAGAAAAGTCCGCTCGTCTTTATTAACTTCAGGATCGTTACGCCAACAAGAAAGAGGATAGCTTTCAGCAAGAATCATAGCATGAAAATCCGCTTGAATGCGAATTCCCTTCAGCCCACACCCTTTAGCTGCAACCATTGTCCTAATCAATTCTGACATCCATTGTCGTGCCGTAAAAATATCAGGAGCAAGAGTTCGTGCAGACAGTTCATTAAACACCATCTCCAAATCCATCGCTTATTCTCCTTCCACCGCAGGTTCCAACAAAATCTCCAAGCTGTTGTCCCACTCATCAAAAAAACCCTTCGGCCATCGATCAATTCGTCCGTTGCGATCGATTTTTGGCGATATTACCTCAGTCACAGCTTGTCCTTCTTTATTTTGACGCTGGAAGTAGTGCAACTGAACATTTTTCGGGTCAATTTTGCCCCCGTGAACCGCAAGGCGAATCCCATTTAAGACATGATCGCTGTGAGTTTCTATCACAACTTGAACGCCACCGCTAGCTGCCAAAGCTAATAATTGACCCATTTTAACTTGTCCTTTGGGATGGAGATGCGCTTCAGGATTTTCAATTAAAATGATTGTACCAGGTGTTGATGCAAGTGCCGCTACAATAATCGGTAAAGTGTAGCTAATTCCAAATCCCACATTAGTTGCACGGTAAGGATTGCTATCTCCATAGGAATATTGAAAACTCATCAAATCGACATCGGATTTGGCGTCTATTTTGAGGCGCGTACCCGGACTAATTTCTCCCATCCACGCCTCAACTTGGTCGATTAAATCCATTGATTTTGCACTAGATTGCTCTTTTTCTCTTTGAGTCTTTAATTTTACCTCTGGATGACTGAGACTGCTATTGGGAATAACTTTCCGTCCATTAATAGCCAGAAAATGAGCCGCATATTCACCTTTGATACCCAATTGACCGAGCTGTCGTACTTGGTAATCTGACATTTCATTAAATGGTCGCGGTCCGATCCGTTCTGCCTGAAGGTAATGAAACTTATTGCCAAAAAGATTCGATTTATACACTTCCGAATTAACTGGTTCCACCCTGTTCAACACATCTACCTCTTGGTCATATTGGAAACGCCATCGCCCTTCGCTGTTGTTTTCCCAAACAATGTCAAAACCAATGAAGTCCTCTTTTGCTCCCTCAAAAAGTGCGTCAATAGCAGTACCCACATTCACTAAATCGCCATTAAGGGCCAACCCTTTTCCTGGCAGTAAACCCTGTTGGTAAGATTGTCGCAGCAGCAGGAACGATTGCATAACAGAAGATTTGCCAGTGCTGTTTAATCCGGAAAATAACGTGAGTTTTTTGAATTCCAATAACTGATTTGCAAAAGGTTTGAAGTTGACCAAGCGCAGCGAAGTAATCATGCCAGAACCTCCTGAATTATTTTTTCAATTATCCTAAATCTGTACTCGATTTTTTCCGCTGCCTGAGAGATAGAAGCCAGAAACTCTCGATCGCTATCTACATATTTTCTAAATTTTTCAATCAATTGCTCCCTGTGCTGCTTCAATATATTAAGTTGCTCGTCGCTAAGTAAACTGAGATTAACAGACCAAACTTCAAACAAGGCTTTATTTATTGGAAACATTTTTGTTTGGTGTTGGGAGATTTTACGAAAGGCATTTTTCCCAAAAATTTGCCAGGCGGCAATCATAGCTTTTGTGAAATTATTTTCTATTACTTGTAATTCCTGTTCAGACATATTATTAACCTTAGATAATGCTTTACTTAAAAATAGATTTCTCTTTTCAGATTGAGAATTTTTATAAGATGTAAGTGTAAAGGCTAAAAAACCCAGTATAAATTCCCGATCGTCCATCCGCATTTTACGCAACTTACTCAGCTTAGTAACTTGCTGGAATTCATTAGATGTAGCAAGTTGAGCTAAAAACTTTGTTGCCTTACCGGGGTTGAGAGCATGGCGGAGCTCTTGGGGAGTCATTGGCAATCCCCCTGTATTAATCCGTTTAAAAATGTTATATTTAACTTCCGGAGGTGTACCTTTTTCTATCAAATAAACTGTAACCGGAGTTTCCTCTATTCGACGCTGGTATCTGCGTTCAATTTCATCATAAGTTTTACCTTCTAAATTGGTTAAATATTCTAGTCCGCATAACCTAAGTGTTTTATCGCTCATAAATTGCTTGAGAGCAGATAGCCGCTGCAATCCATCCACAACTAACCATTTATCTTCATCAGTTGCATCTATATAAAAAGCTGGTAAGGGAATCCGAATCAGGATCGACTCAATCAGTCTACTTTTAGCGTCATCTTTCCAGATGTTTGCATGGCGCTGAAAGTCCGGTGCTAAATCGAGAGCTTCCTCATTGATTCTTCTTAGGAGTAGCTCGATGGTTGGTTCTTGGCTGAAAATATTAATTTGATCGGGATCGTATATCAGTTTGTCTGTTTCATAGGCTTCAGCATCGTTATCTTCTTCCTCTGGCATTAAATTTAGTTCATCAAGCGTCGTATCTTCGTTAGATACTTGGTTGTAGGCTTCAGGCTGAGCTACCATAGGAAATACTCCTTTGTACTAACATTTATTCCGATTCGGTATTGTCCTATTAAAACTTGGATGACATCGTAGCAGATAAGAACATTCTCAAATATTATCGCACAAATTCTCTCTTGTAGAGACGCCACGAACCGCATCTCTACAAATAATTTCCTTACAATCGGCAAGTTTGCCGTGCCCTTTCATCCTCCGGTTCTTGCCACCCAAAAGCAAAATGACTTACCGCATTAATTTGCGGCGTCGCCGAGCGAATTGCTCGCATTTGAATCTCCAAAGACGGCCGATTTTTCAGAGGTTTTCCCCAATCTCCAGCAATGGCAGGAATAATTTTTGCTCCCGGAGGCGCTAAACTTACTGTCCGCTGCACCTGTGGCACAATGCAGCTTACATCCCCGCAATTTCCGTAAGACATGGCGTGGAATTCTATAGCAGCCGGAAAGGTGTCCCAAGGCTGCAATCTCGAATCATATCCCCCTTGATTTATCGCTTGATTTGCAGTAGGAAAAAACACTGCTCCTACAGGAATTCCCATCCTTTGAGCAGGTTGAATTGCTATTCCCAAAAAATCTAAAATCCCTTGGACTGCGTGAGCAACGCTCAGTTTCCACAGGTCTTTTTGCAGAATGCCGGTATCGGGAAGCCGCGGTGTCGGTGTCGGTTTTGGTGTGGGAGTTGTAGGGTTTGGCTTGTTAGCGGCGGGAGTTGTTGAGGCCGATCTTGATGCGGGATTCTGGCTTCTAGTAGCTGTAGTTGCTACTGACATCGCCTGCGGAATTCGGCCCTGCCAAAGAGGTTCTCGCTCAGTTGGATACTGTTTGACTACTGCTTGAACGTCATTAGAATTGATAAATCCTTTAGTCAAATACCGCTGAATTAAATCTCGGCCTTGCTGATTGCTAGCCCGCTGCAAAAGAACTTGCTGCGATGCTGGGCCGTAAATCCACAAGTCTTGAACTTTGGTAGCAACTGAAGCGGGTCCGATGCCCCTTAGATAGCGAATGTAGTCGAATAACATTCCTTGCGGCTTGCGCTTGACTATTTGATTTACTAACAAAGTATAGTCTTGCCGTGCTTGTGGGTTGTAGGGATCGATAAAGGCTTGATTGCCCGGAACTTCTCCGAAGTCCTCGTTAATTGCTGCCTCTTCACTTACTGTTAAACTTGTCTGATTTTTACCGTTGATAGCGAGGGTTTGCTGTCTGTCTGGACGCTGAGAATAGCTATAGCCAAAGTTCATGGTAAATAACCAGGCGTATACTTTTAAACCTCGCTGTTTGCCTTTGGCGATCGCCTTTTCTAACAAGTCGTATTTCTCGTAACCGCGATTTCTCACAACAGAAGGCCAAGCCGTAGGATTGTCGGCTGCTGGGAGAAGCACTTGACCATCGTAAAACACTTCGACATAGACTTGGTTGTAGCCTTTATTCACAACTTTGTCTAATACCCGATCGAGTTCTCCGGGTCTGACATCGCAGGGATACAAACGCAGCCAAACTGCTTGGGTTTCGGGCCAAGTTTTTTTACGGCATTCTGCTATTTCCCGCGCGTGTTTGTTCAAAACAGCAAAATATGCTTGCTGAGATTCCGGTTTTCCCGACAGCGCGGCGCGGCGCAAGTCTTCTTTTTGATTGACCTGTTCTGGGGATAATTGGCAATAGGCTAATGTTTGGGCAAAAGCTGGTTGATTTCCGATAAACGGCCAAACAAGCTGGCTGATGAAGCTACTGGTTAAAACAGCAGTTACCGCACTTAAAAAGCGTCGCTGGTGTTGAAAATTCGCGATGCGAGTTGGTGCAATTTTCATGGGAGAATTGAATGGGGTTTTCTAGTTTAAATTGGGTGGCGATCGCATTTTTGCGATCGCGCTCAACAAGCAGCTACAAATTTTCTACTTTTTTCGGTTGACTTAGTTATGGCACAAGTCGATCGCACAATGCAAATTCTATCTGGTGGCTATTTAAATCCAATAAGGGCGATCGGGTAAGACAAGACTCCGCGATTAAACCCTTTTGCAGTATTTTTTCCCTAAATGCTGCATAAAAAAGCGCCTGGATACAGTGGGCGCTAAAAGCAGTTGATATTTCTACTAAAAATTGTTAACACTCAAATATCAAGGATGCAAGATGAATTATTAAAATTTATCCTCAATCCTAAATTTTGAGATTAAGCTCCTCTGTTAAGAGCAGCTTCAATCTGCTGAAATTCTGACTCAAGACGCTTTTTCAATTTTTCAGGAACAGGACGGTTTGGATAGGAACTGTAATGTCCGGCCAAAGAGTTTAATGCCGTCCGCATTGTCGTGAAAGAGGCCAGCTTGGTAAGAGCGGGATCGCGGCGGTATTCAGCAAAAAAATCGTTGATACTTGTGCGAGCCTTGGCTTGAGCGGCTGATTTTTCCGGCGTACCCTCTGGCAAAGTGAGCGCTGTTCTCAAGCTCTTCACTAATGCTAATGTGTCTTGGCCATAATCTCCACTCAGAGTGGCGGGAACATTGGTACAGCCCGCTACGCCGATGACAACAACTAATACTAGGGCTAACAGACGGGAAATGTAATGCTTCATAAGGTTTAGAAAAATGGAAGCGAAAGCGGCAATCAAAATTAACCTTTATCCTATCTTGAATTGAGCTAATAGTGCCAATTTCTCAACTTTTTTTCAGCTTTACCATGAAACATAAAATTTGTCAATCTAAAATCTAAAATCTAAAATCTAAAATCGATTGATTTGTCCAGCAACGACGGAGAGAATTTGGGTTTGTCGCAGCCACTGAGCATCAAAAGCGCCTAAGTGAGTTGTAGTAATCAGAGTTTGAAATCGTTCTTGAATTGTTTCTAAAAGTTGATTTTGGCGGCTCAGATCGAGTTCTGCAAGTACGTCGTCGAGCAACAGTAAAGGCGCTTCGCCGACGACTTCTTCAATAAGCTGCAATTCGGCTAATTTTAATGCTAATACCAGAGTTCGCTGCTGACCTTGGGATGCGTATTGACGAGCTGGGGTATTGTTAATTGTAAATGTAATGTCGTCGCGGTGGGGGCCGACTAAAGTGGTTCCTTGAAACTGTTCTGCGATCGCCCTTTTTTGAATTTTCTCTAAAAACGCTTGCCGCACTCCTTCGAGATTATCTTTAGCGATAAATTCTGAACTTACTTCAATATTAGCATCGTATTTTACATCTAAAACTTCTGCGGAACCGCTAATGGAACGGTGCCAATTTCGAGCTAAAGGCATCAAACGCTCCAAAATTCGATCGCGCCTGCGGATGACGCGAGCACCCGCTGTCGCCAACTGCGCGTCCCACAAAGCTAATTCCGAACTGGGAATGGGGAATTGGGAGTTGGGGATTGGGAATGGGGCATTGGGCATTGGGCATTCTGCGATATTTTGGTCTTCGGGAGTTTCAGATCCGATAAATCGCATTTTGTCAAAACTGTCGGAAAATTCCGTTTTCCTGATTTCTTTAGAACGTTTCAACAGAGCGTTTCTCTGGCGCAAAATTTGGTTGTACTGCTGCAAAATGTGAGCGTAAATCGGTTCTAATTGGATGACTAGGCGATCGATCCAATTGCGCCTTCCTTCGGGTCCACCGCGCACTAAGTCCAAATCCAAACAAGAAAATTGCACTACATTCAAGACGCTCAAAAAGTCTAAATGGCGGCGCAGCGGTTCACCGTTGAGCTTCAGTGTTCGACGCGCCCCAGAGCGAAGAGTTAAAGCTAAGTCGATCGCTCCGGTTTGACGTTCGAGTGTAGCATCAATTTGCCCGATCGGCTTTGAGTCGAGTATTAAATCGCGATCGCGTCCTACCCGGTGGCTTTTTAATGTCGAAAGCAACTCTACCGCTTCTAACAAGTTAGATTTTCCTTGAGCGTTATTTCCTACTAAAATGGTTTTGGGAGCGTCAAAGGCTACCTTTTGATCGAAGTAGTTCCGAAACTGCCGTAGGTGCAGCGTTTTCAAATACATAATATTAGTAAGTGGTAATCGATAATTGGTAATCGGTAGTTGGTAATTGGTAATACAGTAATCGTAGGGCGCAGCTTACGGGTTGTAAACGCGAGCCTTTGCTATGGCTATTTTCGCCTAGCGTAACGCTCGCAATGACATTATAACGAAGTAATAAATGTTTAATCGTGACACAATCTATTTAGTCTTCATAGCGATGATTTTAGCTGTGAGCCAGGGGTTGAAACCCCTGGCTGATCTTCTTGAAAATAGCGCCCAATGCGAGGGATTTAGGTAATAGTAAAACATGGCTCGCTATCCGTCAGCCGTTAACATTATTTCCTAGATTTGTTGTAAAAGCGCAAAAACAGTTTTTCCATTTCGATCCAGACAAACATCAGGGCGCTGAAACCGAAGCAAACCAGCAACTCAAACCCCGTTAAATAATGAGTGCCGAAAAATGCTCTCAGCGGCGGAACATAAATCAGCATCAATTGCAGAATAGTAGTCACAATTACAGCCCCCCACACAAAAATATTAGTGAAGGGATTCAACTCGATAGTTAGCTGAGTATTAGACCGAATTGCGATCGCGTGACCCATTTGTGCCAAACAAAGAGTTGTAAACACCATTGTTTTCCAAGCCTCGGGATCTCCAACATGGTTAGGGTTGGTGGTATATCCGTAAGCCCAAGACATCATCGCGATCGTCAAAATTGCAAAAATAATCCCGATCCGAATCATGTAAGAACCCAAACCCCGCGCAAAAATACTTTCTCGCGGACTGAAAGGAGGCCTTTTCATGACGTTCGGTTCCCCCGGTTCCACGGCCAAAGCCAAAGCGGGAACGCCGTCTGTTACTAAGTTCATCCACAAAATTTGGAGTGGCGTTAGCGGCACTCCTCCCAAACCCATTAAAGGTGCGGCCGCAATTGTCAAAACTTCGCCGATGTTGCTGCCCAAAATGTATTTAATAAAGCGGCGAATATTGCTATAAACCACTCGTCCTTCTTCAGCGGCGGCGACAATAGTTGCGAAGTTGTCGTCGAGGAGCACCATATCGCTAGCTTCTTTGCTGACATCGGTGCCGGTAATCCCCATGGCGATGCCGATATCGGCTTGTTTCAAGGCGGGGGCGTCGTTAACGCCGTCGCCGGTCATCGCGACAAATTTGCCCCAACTTTGCAAAGCTTGGACTATTCGCAATTTGTGTTCGGGGGAAACGCGGGCGTAAACGCTAACCTGTTCGACTTGCTGTTTGAGTTCTTCTTGGCTGAGCTTTTCTAATTCTTGACCGGTGAGAACTCGATCGCCCTCTGTTGCAATACCTAAATCGTAGGCGATGGCTTTTGCTGTCAACTGGTGGTCTCCTGTAATCATCACCACCCGAATCCCAGCATTGCGGCACTTCCTCACTGCTTCCCGCACTTCCGGGCGCGGGGCGTCCAGCATACTGACGAGTCCCAGCCAAATCATGTCTTGTTCGCTGGTTTCCTCAGAACCTTCGGGCGGTATGTTTTCCCAGAGTTTGTACGCAAACCCGAGGACTCGCAAACCGCCGCTTGCCATGTTGTTGTTTTCGACGAGGATGCGATCGCGCATTTCCTGGGTTAAAGGTTGTACTCGATCGCCGACTATAATCCCTTTGCAGCGCTCCAAAGTCAACTCTGGAGAACCTTTGGTCAGCATCAAATAATTGGGCTGCTGTCCTTCAACTGCTGGAAATCCCGAATGTCCCGATCGGCCGGGCACTTCGCAAATTACGCTCATCCGTTTGCGTTCGGAAGAAAAAGGAAATTCCGCCGTCCGCGGCAGCAATTGAGACTGTTTTTCCTTATAAATGCCTGCTTTTCCGGCTACACAAAGCAGAGCTCCTTCTGTGGGGTCGCCTAAAATCTGCCATTCTTGCTGTTCTTGTTGCAATACTGCGTCGTTGCAAACTGCACAGGCAATTAATAAAGATTCAAGTTCTGGATATTCCTCTAAATTATTAATTTTGGCAGATGTCAGGCGATCGGTAAAATCTCCGATCGGCGCATAGCCGTCGCCTGCGACGGCGACAGTGCAGTCGCCCGTAGAGACTAGCTGAACTACCATTTTATTTTGAGTCAGAGTACCTGTTTTGTCAGAACAAATGGTTGTTACCGAGCCCAAAGTTTCTACCGCAGGCAGTTTGCGAATCAGGGCGTTTCGCTTCACCATCCGCCTAGTTCCGAGTGCCAGAGTAACTGTCACGACTGCTGCGAGCCCTTCGGGAACCACAGCCACAGCCATGCTTAGAGAAACTTCTAGCAACTCTTCCCACCTGCTGGTATCCAACCCGATGCTGCCGTTTTGGAAGGTAATCATGCCGCCGATGACGACAATTGCGACTAAGGCTAGGGCACCGGAGACAAGAACATTTCCCAACTGGCCCATCCGCTGTTGCAGGGGAGTCGGTTCGCTTTCTACTGACTGAAGCATGGCGGCAATTTTGCCGAGTTCAGTTTGCATTCCGGTGTTGGTGACGATCGCCTTTGCTCGTCCCTGAACAACTTCTGTGCCCTGAAAAATCAGGTTGAGTCGATCGCCCAAGGAAGCATCTTCGGGAAGTTCTAGATCGGCTTGCTTGGTTACTGCTAGGGCTTCCCCTGTCAAAGCTGATTCTCTGACTTGCAAGTTGGAAGATTCGATCAAGCGTGCGTCTGCTGCTATTTTTACCCCCGCCTCCAACAGCATCACGTCTCCAGGTACGAGTTCCTTGGCTGCTATTTCTGAAGTTTTGCCGTCCCGCAGGACTCTGACTAGGGGAGAAGCGAGGTTTTTGAGGGCTGCGAGGGCTTTTTCAGCACTTTGCTCTTGGAAATAGCCGAGAATGCCGTTGAGTATGACGATCGCAAAAATGGCGATCGCATCTTTGGGAAAAGTATTCGACCGAAAGTCCAAAAAACCCGAAATCACGGCCACACCCATCAGCATCAACAACATGATGTTGGTGAACTGATCGACAAAAATCGACCACGGACTGCGGCCTCCTGTTTCTTCTAGTTCGTTGGGGCCGTATTGCTGCAAGCGTTCTGACACCTGTTGGCTGCTCAATCCAGCGTCTTTGTTGCTGCTTAGCTGCTGGAGAGTTTGGTCAATTGCTACGGTGTGCCAAGAAGAGGGAGAATTTGAAGACATAAATTACGATCGATCGTGGGGCATAAAGGTGGTTGTGGCCGGACAGCTACAGCCGATCCATCTGGCTGATTACAGTGAGAGAGTTTTAAGTTTTGAGTTCTGAGTAAAAAACTGTTTAACTTGCGACTCGTTTTGGGCGGTTCGATGCCGGGGAAGCAAAAAGCTTTTAACTTCACTGCGTCTGGCGGCTCGATCGAGCCGTTTGTAGACCTACCGCTGATAGCACCTATCCACCTTACCAAAAATAATGGGTTTAAAGCCCCGGCATAAGCTTGACGGAAGCCCAAGCAGTGATTCTTGGAATCCTGCGGTACGGCCGGGGAGGATGTCAATATATAGATGAAGCAAGTTTTTTTGCAACCGCTGCAGGACAAACAGTAGAGGCTTGCTGGGGTCAAGTCCAATGACTCCCCAGACCAAGCATCCCCGCGTTATGAAATACCGGGCCCGGTCTTTCAACTTCCAAAGGCTGAGTTTGGTCACTCAATGCTGATAGTTCTGGTAAAAGCTGAGGCTGTGGCGAGGGGGTTCACAATCTTTTGGATTTTTCCCACACCGAATTTTGCAGGCCTCCTGACATTGGGCAGAATTTTTGGTTTTTTCCCTATTCCCCAGCCTTCTTTTACGAAAACTTTAATTTACTTAATACTTCTTAACAATTCTGCTTTTCCAGAGAAAGCCAACAAAGGCGGTAGAAACCACCGGACGGTTCCGGTGGTTTCTACCGCCACGGCAGGGCAAGAGAAGCAAACTCTTCCTTTATGGATACCCTCGCGCATCTACCCTAGGGAGGAGATTTGCCCGCAATTGCCCCGTAGATATTTACCTTCTTAGAGAGATAAGTTTCTGTAATAATTTGTAATAAACAAAGGCGAGCGAGCATTGTATAAAGATTATCAGAGGGTTGAAACGACAGGCCAAAGTTAACAAAAACCCTGATTGACAAGGTTTGTCGCATCTCATAAAAGGTGTAAAATTTTCTAAGGTTTCTTAAACCTCCGTTGCAATGTAACAATAGTGCAGGTAGCGGAAAGGGAGAGATCGATGGGACCAGCAGATTAGCTGGCATCAAATTTCAACCCTTGCAGGCACTCGTAGCCTGAACAAATTTAACTTAACGGTTTTATACCGCAACCAAACTCAATTAACTCAAATAGGAGAGTTCTTTCATGTTTGACGCATTTACAAAAGTGGTTTCCCAATCTGACGCTCGGGGCGAATTTCTAGCTCAGGGTCAACTAGATGCTCTCAGCAGCATGGTTTCCGACGCCAACAAGCGGATTGACGCAGTAAACCGCATCACCGGCAACGCATCCAGCATCGTAGCCAATGCAGCTCGCACCCTGTTCGCTGAACAGCCTCAACTGATCGCTCCTGGTGGTAATGCTTACACCAACCGCCGCATGGCAGCTTGCTTGCGCGATATGGAAATCATCTTGCGCTACGTCACCTATGCAACATTTGCAGGCGACGCCAGCGTTTTGGACGACCGCTGCTTGAACGGTCTGCGTGAAACATACCAAGCTCTGGGAGTTCCCGGTGGCTCAGTTGCAGCCGGCGTGCAAAAAATGAAAGAAGCAGCGATCGCGATCGCTAACGACCCCAACGGTGTTACCCGTGGTGATTGCAGCTCGCTGATGTCTGAAATCGGCAGCTACTTCGACCGCGCAGCCAATGCAGTCGGCTAAAAATAGCCAAGCGAACCTTTCTTGTAAAGAAGCGAGCATCGCATTTTTGCAAACAATCATTTTTGTACAAAAACAACACAACATTAGGGAGAAACCAGAACAATGAAAACCCCTTTGACTGAAGCAGTAACCGCAGCCGATTCTCAAGGCCGTTTCCTGAGCAGCACAGAACTCCAAGTCGCCTTCGGACGTTTCCGCCAAGCAGCAGCAGGTTTGGAAGCAGCTAAAGCTTTGACCGCCAACTCTCAGCGCTTGATCGACGGTGCAGCTCAAGCTGTGTACAACAAATTCCCGTACACACAACAAATGCAAGGCCCGAACTACGCTTCTACCCCAACCGGTAAAGCCAAGTGCTCTCGCGACATCGGCTACTACCTGCGGATGGTAACCTACTGCTTAGTTGCAGGCGGCACCGGTCCAATGGACGAGTACCTGATTGCAGGTGTTGACGAAATCAACCGGACATTTGAATTGTCTCCTAGCTGGTACGTTGAAGCTCTCAAGTACATCAAAGGCAACCACGGTCTGAGTGGCGACGCTGCAACTGAAGCGAATTCCTACATCGACTACGCAATCAACGCTCTGAGCTAGATTTGCGTGATGCCCGGAATTGTAAGCTGCTGTTAGCTTAAGTGTTAGCGGTTGTTTAGAATTCCGGGCATCTGCGATCGAAGCCTAGTTTTGCAAATACTTTTTTTAAGCAGTTTTCAGTTTTTAAAGCAAAAAAGGGAGAAGCGAAGATGGCGGGATTAGGTGCAGCAGAACGGTTGGGAATAAAAGCATTTGAAGAAGCGGGACGAGTAGAACTTCGCCCCCACTGGACGCAAGACGATGCGAAAGCAGTAATTCGCGCTGCTTACAGCCAAGTTTTCGGTAACGAGTATTTAATGTCGAGCGAACGACTTACCAGTGCAGAATCTCTGCTGATGCAAGGGCAGATTTCAGTTAAAGATTTTGTGCGGTCAATTGCACATTCCGAAACTTATCGGAAAAAGTTTTTTTATCCGAACTCGCAAACGCGGTTAATTGAGCTTAATTATAAGCATTTGTTGGGCCGCGCTCCTTACGACGAGTCGGAAATTGCTTTCCACGTTGATTTGTACAATGCAGAAGGCTACGAAGCTGAAATCAATTCTTATATTGACTCAGTTGAGTATGAAGAAAATTTTGGCGACAGTATAGTGCCTTACTATCGCGGTTTCGCGACCCAAAGAGGTCAAAAAACCGTCGGTTTTAACCGGATGTTTCAATTGTACCGGGGTTTTGCTTCTAGCGATCGCTCGCAAAACCAAACCCAAGCCCGGCTGACTTGGGAAGTAGCGAGAAATATGGCTTCGCCGATATACACGGCCTCCACCGGAAAAGCCCTTGGCGGGACTTCCGGCGGTTCTCGCGACCAACTCTACCGAGTCACCGCAATGCAAGGTTCGGCTAAGTTTTCGCCCCAAGTGCGGCGGACAACTACCGAATATCTCGTGCCTTACGAGCAACTTTCGAGCCGCTTGCAGCAAATCAACAAACGTGGCGGCAAAGTGGTAAGTATTACCACAGCTTAAAGTTTGTGTATTGACGTTTTTTTGAAACGTCTTTAGCAAATTAGGACTAAGGATAAAAAATTCTTCAATTTTATGTGTATAGGTAAGGTGTGCAGTGCACACCCTACTTTGAGGCATATTATCCTTAGTCCTAAAAATTTCAAGTGCAACCAAGCATTAAACTTTTGTCATTAATAATTTAGGAGAAAATCTGGTGGCGATTACGACAGCAGCGTCCAGACTGGGAACATCCGCATTGAGCGATGCGCCGAAGGTAGAACTGCGCCCGAACTACAGCAAAGACGACGTTGAAACTGTGATTCGTGCGGTTTACCGTCAGGTGCTGGGCAACGACTATTTAATGAAATCCGAGCGACTTACCAGTTCCGAGTCTTTGCTGCGGGACGGCAGTTTGACTGTACGAGAATTTGTACGGGCTGTAGCTAAGTCAGAACTGTACAAAACCAAGTTTTTCTACAACAGCTTCCAAACTCGGACGATCGAACTAAACTACAAACACTTGCTCGGTCGTGCTCCCTACGACGAATCTGAAGTAGTTGAACACTTAGATTTGTACCAAACACAAGGCTACGACGCTGATATTGATTCTTACATCGATTCAGTAGAGTATCAAGAAAACTTCGGCGAAAGTATCGTACCTTACTACCGCGGCTTTAACACCCAGCGTGGTCAAAAAACCGTTGGTTTTACCCGGATGTTCCGCCTGTATCGCGGCTATGCAAACAGCGATACATCTCAACTAGAAGGGAATAACTCTCGCTTAGCTGTCGAACTCGGCACTAACACCGCTACGGCTGTAGTTGGGCCTTCTGGCGGTAACGAAGGTTGGGCATATCGGCCTTCTGCCAGAAACGTAACTCCCAGCAGCACTTTCGGCGGCGCTGCTGCTTACGGCAAAGAAGGGCGGCTGGTGCGCGTGGAAGTTTCGGGAATTCGCACGGGCGGCTATCCCAGCGTGCGCCGCAGCAGCAAGGCTTTCATCGTACCTGTTGAGGAGTTGTCCTCGCAAATGCAGAAATTTCAACGCCTGGGCGCGAAAATCGCCAGCATTACTCCAATTTAGTCATACCAATTTAATGTGAAGTTGCACATATCTCGATCCCCCTAAATCCCCCTGGTTGTTGGGGGACTTTGAGAAGAATCTTGTCCCCCCCTTATTAAGGGGGGTTAGGGGGATCAGATTCTATGCAGCCTCATAAAAAATTGGTATCAGTTGGCAGTTGGTAGTTGGCAGTTACTAGCTTTTAGTCAACAGTCAACAGTCAACAGTCAACAGTCAACAGTCAGAATTACCAATTACCAAGAAGCTTATGTTGGGTCAAATTGTAGCTGGAAAAAGTGGCAATACAGCTTCGGCTGGTCGCTGCTTTCGGTATGAAGTTGTGGGCTTGCGCCAAAGCGATGAAACAGATAATGTGGATTATTCGATTCGATCGAGCGCGAGTACATTTATCACTGTGCCTTACAATCGGATGAATCAAGAAATGCAGCGAATTACTCGCATGGGCGGGAAAATTGTCAGCATTCATCCTTTAAACGCGGGTGCAGAATCATCGCATGAATCATCCCAGGAATCATCGCACGATCACCAATAGTTTGGTTGCAGGGGCGATGAAAATCGCTCCTAGATAAGCTAGAAGGGGCGATTAAAATCGCTCCTAGACAAACAAAGTCCACTCCAAGCGGACTAAGAGTTAATGTAACCCGCCCAGGCGGGTTTTGTCTGTTTAGTAGCGATTTTAATCGGCCAGTTTCCCGAACCCTTGCAGTTTTTTTCTGTGTAGCAGCCATTTCAAGAGACTGTTGGCGAATTCGCAGGGGGTGTTACCCATCACCTCTGGGAGGCAGTATTTCCGTTCACTATTG
>NZ_JAUBPI010000007.1:0-110448 GCF_036700645.1 Microcoleus sp. S36b_A4
TGATCGCTGGTATTTATAATTATGAACTTTTTTTGAAGACAAACTAGCGCTCGTCTGAGACTTTCGCAAGAGGTCTATTAAGCAATCAGCTTGAATATCTGCTTGCGCTAATACCCAGGTTGCATTGCCATATTCTCGATCCAAAACTGCTAAAACTGGGTTGACGCTCTGTTCACAGACAAGTTTAAGTTGGGAAGCTGCTGGAAGTATCGGTGAAGACCCACTACTAATTCTTTCATGGAGTAGGGGTAATGCCCAACTTCCTTGTGCGAATGGTATCCACGCAATGGTACTGTACCCCTGTCCAATAATTACGCCCCTCTGATATTCATGGGTTCTGTCTTTTAATGTTTTGGCATCTCGTCGAGCCCATGCAGTGTGGTCGATTGCTACTAATATGTGTTCTGTTGGGGGTACTTCTTTCTGTAATTGCTCCAGATACAACTCCATCAGTTTTTTTCGGTCTGGTCTACAGTCTTGTAATGCTTCATAGATGCTTGGCCATTGACGCTTGAATAATGGATTTAGTGAAAATTCCGCTAAACATGACGCATTCGGAGTGGTCATCACTGCATCCATCAGCTCAAATGTCGCATCTTTCGCTTGCACCAATAACTCGTATGCTGCTTGACGAAAGTCCTTTAATCGTTCACTGTTCATTTAAGGAGTGGATAGGTTTTATTTTTCACCCTTATTCTCTCCTAGCGCGGTGGCTCTAGTTCTTCTGAAAGCCACCGTTCTCATCTTTGGTTAGTCTAAACTACAGTCAACTCTATAGCCACTCTTAATATACACATGGAGATAATAGACATCTTGACGGTAACTCCGAGATTGATAAATGACTTGTTCTTTAGAACATATTGCTACATTAATCACATTTGGCTTCTGATTTTTCGTTGTGAACTCTGCCATCCATTCAATAAAAAACGCAATCATTGCACATATTAAAAACACGCTCAATGGAACAATTAATGGAACTATTGCTAATAGTGTAAAAGCCAGCAATAACAAACTAATAATTATCCCAACAACTCCAATCACACGGGATAAAATAGCTAAACCGAGACCAGCCCATATCTCTGAACAAAAAATATTAGACTTCTCACTTAGTGAACGTATAAATGCTTCGTATGCAGCGTAAATCTTTTTCGATTCATTGTAGCTCATAAAAATATCCATTTCTCAAACTTTAGATGATACCAATTTTGGGGCTAAAGTTTTACATATATTTGTTAAAGCTTTTTGCAAAAAACGATTCTCAGTCTAGGAAGGGGGTTTAAATTTTCGGCGGTTTATGGATTTTAGGCGATCTCTACTCCACACACTGCCCGAAATAAATCGAAAGGTACTGTAAGGATCATCTAATATTTTCAAATCACGGCTCAAAAAATAACTTGTAGATTTGTGCGATCGCTCACGGACTGCTGCTAGAGCAATGCGAGATCAATTCATAGTGTCAATCTACTCGGTTCAGGCGATAAACGAAGCAATCATCATCACCGAACTTTCGGTACTCGATAAATTGAAAGCCAAGACGTTCATAGAAGTTGTGGGCCCGAGTATTATTGGCAAGCGGATCGACGAGGACAGCCTTCACCGCCGGATCTGCGAAACATCTGACAATTGCAAGCTGCATCATTTGTGTTCCATAGCCTTTGCCTAAATCAGCTTCTTGCCCAATCCAAATGTCAATAGCACGAAGATCCGCCGCCACATCACCCCAATAGTTGGTCTCCTCGCGTGCCGGATCGATGATTTGGATAAATCCGATGGGACGACCATCAATTTCAGCAATCAATTGTTCTCTCCAATCGGGCGCGCGCTCAAGTTCCACCTCCCAAGCCCAGTCATCGTTAGGATCTGACGAAATTACGTGAGGTTGCTCATCCCAGTGTCGTAACAGATCCAAATCAGCGGAAGTCGCGGAGCGTAGATTAATCATAACTTCACGTTTGAACGTCACACTTGTAATAGCTGAGATCCGAGTTTTCCGAGGTAATGTTAGATAGATCGCCTCGGGCGTACCCTAACTAAAATCATACTTCGCTTCCATAAATATTCCTATTCCTCTCCCTCTTCTTTTCCATCCTCTGCGCTCTCTGCGGTTTGTTCAATCTTTCCTGCATTAAACTCAATCTTTTTCTGGTGACGTTCCGACGCAGCTTTTTGCAGCATTTTCAATTTTTCTGGGTCAGCATTCGATCGCCAAAACAACTTATGATCCTTAATTTTAACGCAATTTTCCTCCAAACACTTCACCCATTCCCGATGCTTTTTAACTACGCCACGATCTAGAATCCCTAACTTTTCTTCTTGGCGGGTGAGTTTCGCAAACTTGTCGTAATGGGGATAACTAGCAGTAACAAAAGCTTCTTTTCTAACTAAAATTGGCGGATTATACACATCAGAATAGTCTTGATAGCTCACAGAAAGGTCGCGCAAATCGATGTGCATCGAAGTGTGAAGGGCTGGATGCGGGTTAGTGTCAAAATCTGGATAAAATAAATAGGAAATTTGAGGTTTGCGAGCGTAAAATTTGATTATTGTCGCGCCGTCAAGCCTGCCGATTGTGCGGTTGGCGCAGCCTTCGTAGAGCCTGAGCAAAGGGTCGAGTTCTTCTAATGCAGAGACGTGAACTGACAGGGAACCATGCTGTTTGTAGCCGATCGCACTATCTTCACAGCAATCGGCAACAATATCAGGTTTGCCCAAACTGTATAACATTAAATCTGCCAAAGTGCAAGCTTTTTGATAATTGTCAAACAAACCTTTGATGTCGTTGCGGATTTGAGCCGGGAGTCGGCGCATTGAAGGCCGCTCTCCCAAACCATTGAGAGCGAGATATACTAGCAAATCCTGGCGGCGCTTGTCGGCGATTCTCTCCCAATCATCCGCATCCGTTGCTTGCAAAATCACCCTCCAAGCGCGATTAAAACTGTGAAATTCCCCCTTAATCGCCGATTCTTCCGCTAGTTCGCCTTTAACCGGAAGCCGGCCTCGATCGCTCACAAAAGCCATCAAAGGAGCCAACATTTCCGCATAATCTTCAAAACGCTTAACTTGCGATCGCACCCTGGGAGTCGATAAGTGCGATCGAAACCGAGAAGCGCGAAAACCTTCACCCTCCGCAGCATCCCGAAACACAAAATAAATCCCCAAAGCCACGGGAATCGCATCAACATTCAAAACTTGGTCAATATAAACCTTCAACTCTTCTTGTTCGTAATACTTCTGAAAAGTATTCCGAGAAGTAATCACCCCATCCCCATAAGCAATTTGACCTCGATCGCTATCATCAATCAAAACCTGAGCCGCCACAACTAATAAATTCTTAGTTAATTCCCAAGCATTCAGCAACGCTTCTCGGCGTTCCGCCAAAGATTCAATCACATTAATCACATAACCAATATTCACAATATCAGCACAAATTCGCGGAGTATCCGGCTGATAGTATGGGTCCCAACCAGAAATAGCATAACCCTCTTGTGCAATATATTTAACATCCCCACCGTAACCGCAACCGTAATCAAAAAAAGTCGCCCCGTCCCTCACTAAATCAGCTTCTAAAACCAGACGCAGAGGTTTAGAAAGCGAGTTGCGTACCATTGCAGCTTTGTGTCGCTCGATCTTAGGAATTGATAGCTCACTATTCTCCTGTTTCAAACGCTCGACAACAGTATGATCTTGGATGTCTACACCGCAATATCCCAAATATTTGAGCCAACCCTCGCGAGTGCCGATCACGCTAGTGTTATCAAGCAGCCCCCACTTTTCCTCGCAGCGAGTCAGCCTTGCAAACTTTTCGTAATTGGGATAATCGGCAGCTACAAAAGTTTCCTTACGGTGCAAAACAGGAGGATTTTCGCTGTTGCTGTAATCGAAATATTTAACTTCCCCTGTTGCTAGATTAATTTGGATGCTGGTTTGCAAAGCAGGATGAGCGTCAGTATCGAAATCAGGGTAAAAAAGATAAGATATTTTAGGTTGATGGAGCAAAAATTTCACTAAAGTTGCTTTATCAATATTTTCGAGAGTGTGTCTGGCACAATTTTCGTAGATACCGAGGACAGGGTGGAGTGTCTGTAAAGCCGAAACGTGAACGTAAAAAGCCGTCGGTAATTTTTTGCCCACCTTGCTTTCGCGACAGCAGCGAGCCACTTTTGCTAGGAGATTGTCAACACATAAATTATTGTTTTCATCTTGCGGGTACGGCACAACATTTACAGAATATTGCTCAGAGATAGCCTCGTTTTCATACAATAAAACTTCCCGAGCAAAAACCCTCAAAGGCGTTAGCATTTTTTCATCGTTTTTTAATAAATTGCTATCTAAAATAGTGTTTGTACTGGTATCGTAATTCATAGCTAAATTAATTATTATTTTTAATTAACCGCAGAGAACACGGAGTGACGAAAGAAAGAAAGAAGATTTTCCTAGATTTTTTCTATTTAGGATGGACACTCCGTACCTTACCGCTCTATTTCTTAGTCTCTTAGAGAGAAACTTCGTTTTTGTAATGGCGATTTTAATTGCCGACTACGAGCAACTATGATCGAGTAAGATATTAACCAAATATTCGTGTTTCCACAAATTTTTGAACCCTAGCTAGATGACTGAACAAACTTACTAATATGTTTTCAACCCTCTCAATATTTAACAATTCCACATCGGGTGATTCAGATTGAAAGCTTCGCGCTTGATGCTCCAATTGTGCGGCCAAATCCGACATCAGAGCAACTCCTACATTAGCAGAAGTTCCTTTGAGACGGTGGGCTTGATATTCCACAGCTTGCCAATCTTTAGCTTCTACGGCTATTTTGGCAGCAGCTACATCAGCTTGCGCGCCTGCCACAAAAGCTTGCAAAAGTCGCTCTGGCAATTTAATATTAACTCGTCCGAGTTGCTCCAATCTGCTCTTGTCGAACAGTCCGTCGTAGTCTATATGTTCCCAAGTTTGAGGTGCGATCGCCCTTGGTGTCGGCCCAGCCACAACCTGCGCTTTTTCCATAACTTCTGTATAATTTGTTGCTAATTGAGATTTATTTGCCGAATTTATACTTTTAACTCCATACTTATTGTCACCCTGAACATTTAGGGCTTCATACTTTTTCAGAGCCGCCGCCAAAGCATCTAAATCTACAGGTTTACTGAGATAATCATCCATCCCCGCTGCCAGACACTTTTCTCGTTCACCCGGCATAGCATGAGCCGTTAAAGCCATCACAAAAGTATGCCGATCTCTTCCTTCAATTTGCCTCAACTTTTGCGCCGTTTTGTAACCATCAAGTATCGGCATTTGACAGTCCATCAGCACTAAATCATAGCTTTTTTTTGCCAGCAAATCCAGCGCTTCTTGACCGTTGACCACGCAGTCAGCTTGATAGCCTAAAACTGCCAACTGTTCGACAAGAACTTGTTGATTGATTGGGTGGTCTTCCGCCACCAAAATCCTTAGCGATGACAGCAAATTGGGAGTAACATATTGAGTATTAACTGGTGGCAACTTGTAAGTATTAGCAGCCTCCACTCTCCCAAAATCTCCCGTTCCCTTCACCGGCGCAAGCATTGCCTCAAGCAGGCGGCTTGGTCGCACCGGCTCGATCAAATATCCGTTAAAACCTCGACTGCAAAGCGATTCAGCCTTCGGCTGTTCCCGCAAAGCAGTCATGGCGATTAACGAGCCAACTGTCGAGGTCGATCGCACTTTCCTAGCAAATTCCTCCGCATCCAACTCCGGCATTTGCAAGTCCACCAGCACCACATCCCAGCTTTTTCCCCCTTCTCCCGAATTCTGAGAAATCCCACCCTGGGTATTTTTCAACCAACTCCAAGCCTCAGCAGCAGTTTCTGCCTCGTCGCAGCGGGCACCCCAACTTTGAGCGAGCGAGCGCACCGCTGCCCTCCTCAAAGCGCTTCCAGAGATTACTAATAACTTCTTGCCCGCTAGTTCGGGATCATGAGGCTCAACTGCCAACTGTTTTTCCAAAGGTACAGTAAACCAAAAAGTAGCACCGCTGCCTAGCAAACTGCGGACTCCAATCTCCCCTCCCATCATCTCCACTAACTGCTTGCAAATAGCCAAACCTAAACCCGTCCCGCCGTAAGGCCTAGTAGGAGAATCGTCTACCTGAGAAAAAGATTGGAACAACTTTGTTTGCCCCTGGGCCGAAATTCCAATGCCAGTATCTCGGACGGAAAATAGCAATCTTGCCCCTTGTCTACCCTCTGCCATTCGGTTGCCTTGTTTCACCGTTACGTGAACTAAAACTTGACCGCGATCCGTAAACTTTATGGCATTACCCGTCAAATTCAGCAAAACTTGCTTCAATCTTCCCGAGTCGCCCATTAACTTTTTCGGCACTGAGCTGTCAACTAAAATATTCAATTCAATACCTTTTTCTTCTGCCAAATGCGCTATAATTTCTATCACCGACTCAACGCAAGTATCCAAATCAAAATTAGCTTTTTCCAGCCGCATCTCTCCAGCTTCAATCTTAGAGAAATCGAGAATATCATTAATAACATTTAGCAAATGTTCAGCACTGCGGTAAATCGTCTGAGCACAGTCCCGCTGTTTCTGTTCCAGAGGAGCGCGCAGCAGCAATTGAGCCATTGCCAAAACCCCATTCATCGGAGTGCGAATTTCGTGACTCATGTTCGCCAAGAATTGCGACTTCACCCGGCTAGCTTCTAAGGCAGTTTCGCGCGCTTCCACCAACTCATTAATCTTGTCGGCAACCATCACAATTCCCCCTACTTTACCGTCTGGATTGTACCAAGGGTGAGCGGCCCAGCGCAGATAGATAACAGAGCCGTCTGCTCGTTCCCAAGCATCTTCGCTGACAGAAACTACCTTGCCTTGGAGCACTTCTTGGTACATTACTTTCCAGCGATTCGGCGTATCTGGAAACAATTCGTAATGGCTGAGATTATTTAGGGACGGCAAGCCCAAATTAAATTGACTAACCCATTTTTTAGAGTTAGCCATATAGCGCATTTGTGTATCTAACATCGCCATTGCTACAGGCACGCAAGTAATAATTTGTCTCAGTTGCTGCCGTTCCCTTTCCAGAGCATCTTCCGCCTGTTTCCGCTCAGTAATATCGCTAATCATACCGGCCATTCGCAGCGGTTTTCCTTGGGAATTGCGCTGAGCTTTTCCCTGAGAAGTGCAGTAGCGGTAAACACCGTTTGAGTGCAGCAGCCGAAATTCTACATTGTAATCTATTTCTTGTTCCAAGTGAGCTGCGATCGCCGCGACAATTCCCTCCTTGTCATCCGGGTGCAGGCGGTTATATAGAGCTTCCATAGTCCTGCCAAATTGCTTGCGCGACAAACCGATAATTTCCAAAAGGCGATCGTTCCAATAAACCTCATTTTTACTTAAATCCCAATCCCAAATTCCGTCGTTCACTCCCTCTAAAACTAACCTGTACCGTTCTTCGCTTTCCTTAAGCTTTTGACTGGTATGAAACGCCTGAAATTCGGCGCGGTAAACCCGCATCGCATTGGACAAACTGCGAGACAAACTTTCGGGAGAAAGCTTATTTTTAGCGATATAATCAGAAGCTCCTGCCTTCATCAATTCCACAGCAATTTGTTCGTCGCCTTGACCTGTGAGTACAATTAAGGGAACTTTCAGTCCCGCTTCTCGTAGATGTTTTACCAAACTCAGTCCGTCTCCGTCCGGCAATCCGTAGTCGAGGAATACGCAGTCAAATTTGCACTCAAATATTTGATTTAATAGCAGCCCCTGTTCTGTCTCCTCAAGCTCGCTTAAAGGTTGAGATTTATTTTGTTGGGAGAGTTTCGCGGTAGCCTGCGTAGAATTTTTGCTGACCGAGAGTTGGACCAGGGCATCCGCGCAGTCTTCTGCCTCAGTAACTTCTGCCGAAACACCAGCGGACTTGAGCGAGCGTTTGATCGCCATTCGATCTACTGCATCGTCATCAACTATCAGAATTGTGAGAATTTTGTCCATAAAAACCGAATTGTGGATTACTCCGAAAAAGCTGCTGTCGAGAAAAAGGAATTCAAACAACTGCATCGCTGAAAAATCATAAATCTTCTTTGAAAAAAAATATTCAAATTTCCCTATTTTAGGGAATTTCGCTCAGCATCCAGTATTTGTTTAGGGTAGCCATCACTTCCACAAAGTTAGAAAAAGTAACAGGTTTAAGAATATAGCCCGCTACATTCAAATTATAAGCTTTTACTTTATCTCTATCTTCATTAGAAGTTGTGAGGACGATTACCGGAATCGACCTCAAACATTCATCTAGTCGCAATTCTTGCAAAAACTCGATCCCGCTCATTCTTGGCATATTCAAGTCCAGCAAAATCAACCTGCGCGCTTTAGGCATGGGAGGATCTATTTTTCCTTCTCCACGTAATATAGCTAGAGCTTCTAATCCATTGGCAGCAATGTAGAGGGGGTTGACGATGTTATTTTTTTTGAAAGCTCGCCGGACGTTCATCACATCAACCTCATCATCTTCTACCAAGAGAATATGAATTTTTTTGTCTTGCATAAATCAGCCATTTTCTAGATGTTTTTTTAAGCGCCCGTCTCGTTTGCGAGGTTTTGTCAGCACGGATCGCGAACCCAGCAGGTTTAATATCTATTGTCCTTTGTCAAGAATCATTTATGCCGGGGTCGATGACAGTATCTACCTGCAGGCGTACTTGCCCGTCATTCGATTTGAGATTTGAGATTTTGGATTGACCCGACGGATAAATGCGGGGGCTTGAGGATTTTAGATTTGAGATTTGGGATTGATTCCACGGATAAATCCGGGAGCTTGTACCATCACGAAATTCTTGGTCAGAGCATGAGCGGTGCAGCGGAGATCCAAAAACTCGCCAATAACACCCGATCGAGCTACGGTAAAATCTAAAACTCATCTACCTTATTATTAATCGCCATGTCAGCCGATCGCAAACTCTACGAAGGCAAAGCCAAAATCCTCTACTCCACCGAAGACAGCGAAATTTTGCTGACCCACTTCAAAGACGACGCCACAGCCTTTAACGCTCAGAAACGCGGCAGCATCGTCGGCAAAGGCGAAATCAACTGCGCCGTATCCGCCCACCTGTTTCGGATGCTAGAAGCCAAAGGCATTCCCACCCACTTCATCGACACGCCGGCCCCCAACGAAATGCGAGTCTGTCGCGTCCAAATCTTGCCATTGGAAGTCGTAGTCAGAAACATTGCCGCCGGCAGTCTGTGCAAGCAAACAGGCCTCGCCCTAGGCACAATTGTCAATCCGCCGCTGGTGGAGTTTTATTACAAAAACGACGATTTG
This sequence comes from Microcoleus sp. S36b_A4, assembly GCF_036700645.1. NCBI lineage: Bacteria > Bacillati > Cyanobacteriota > Cyanophyceae > Oscillatoriales > Microcoleaceae > Microcoleus > Microcoleus sp. S36b_A4. Next base: position 9,306 of record NZ_JAUBPI010000007.1, read on the forward strand.
GGAGATCCGCTACTGACCCGCGACAGGCTGCTGCTAATGCAGCTAGCCACCCCCGAACAAGTAGACCAACTAGAAATCGCCGCCCGCGAAATTAACGAAATACTCAAAGAATTTTTCAGCCAGTGCGGCATCACCCTGGTAGACTTCAAACTAGAATTCGGTATCGACCAACATCAAAATCTGATCCTCGCCGACGAAATCAGTCCCGACACCTGCCGCCTCTGGGACAACGCAGAAGCCGACCCCGACGCCCGTGTTATGGACAAAGACCGATTCCGCCGCGACTTAGGATCGGTAGAAACCGCTTACCAGCAAGTTCTCCAACGCGTTCTCGCTCAGAAAGTCTAGAGGCCTTGGTAATGCGCTAGAATTGCACAGTTTGTCACCCTTCTGCTTTCAATGTCAGCAATCAGCGGTCAACAGTCATCAATTAGCGGTCAGCGCGAAATTCCACCGACTTATATAACTAATGACTAATGACTAATGACTAATGACTAATGTGGTGTGTGGATTGCCCAAAAAAGTGAACAAAAATGCGTTTATCTGCTGTATTGGTGGCAGTTTTTACTGCCTCAGCAACATTCGGGTTATCAAATTCTGCTTCCGGCCAAACATCCTACTCTGAATCAGCAGAGGAAGCTTTGGCTGCCGCCCGGCCCGCCCCGCCGATCGAATTACCCGATCGCCCCCTTCCAGAATTAACCCCAAACCCTCCTCAAAACCGCAAAGCCGCTAAAACCAGCAAAGGGGAAGCCCTAAAAATAGCGGAGGCCCCTGCCAGAGGAGGGAACGACCGGGAACCCCCAAACCAAGTCACAGACCCGCCCTCCCCGGTTTCACCTCCGATCCTTGAACTCAAACCCGAGCTAGCATCCAACCCTTCCCCCGCCTCTAGCAGCCAAAACGCCCTGCCAGAGGCGCAACAGGAAAGCTCGCTCCCCCCATCGGAAGCGGCGGTAATGCCCGCCTGGATCGCAGCAGAGCTAGGGAAACCAGATGAATCCGGGGCGATCGCTCAAAACGCCCAAGTTACGCCCAGACCGGCCCCGACGGGACTACCCGCTAACACCGTTCCCTCTTTGCCCCCTGGCCCAGCACCGCAGCCGAGACAAGCCCCTGCACCCGCCGGGGCGGCAGAACCGCAAGTGCTAGTTGCAGAAGTGACAGTCACCGGGGCGACGGAAGACTTGGAAACGGAAATTTACCGAGTCATCAGCACCCAACCAGGACGCACGACCAACCGCAGCCAACTGCAACAAGACATCAACGCCATTTTTGCCACAGGCTTTTTCAGAAACGTGCGGGCAGTACCGGAAGACACCCCGTTGGGCGTCCGGGTGACTTTTATTGTCCAGCCAAATCCAGTGCTGCAGGGAGTGACAATCACCGGCCAGCAAGTCCTGCCCCAAAGCGTAATTGACGAAAGCTTCCGCGATCAATACGGCAAAATTCTCAACCTCCGCCGCTTTGAGGAGGGAGTGAAAAAAATTAATGCGTGGTATCAAGAGAACGGCTATGTTTTGGGCCAAATTACTGATGCCCCGCAAGTAGCAGACGACGGCACTGTCACCCTGGTAGTGGCAGAAGGCCAGATCGAATCCGTTGATGTCCGCTTCCTGAACAAGGAGGGAGAGGCAACAGATCCCACGGGTCAGCCCATCGGAGGCAACACCCGTCAGTTTGTCATTACCCGCGAAGTAGAACTCAAGCCCGGAGACATCTTTAACCGCACCAAGGCGGAAAGGGATTTGAGACGGGTGTTTGGTTTGGGAATTTTTGAAGACGTGCGACTTGCCTTGGAACCGGGAACGACTGACCCCCGCAAGGCAAGGGTAATTGTCAACGTCATTGAGAAAAATACCGGTTCTCTGGCGGCGGGTGCGGGTTTGAGTTCTGCGACGGGTTTGTTCGGTACGCTGAGTTACCAGCAGCAAAACTTCAGAGGTAGGAACCAAAAGTTGGGCGCGGAGGTGCAAATAGGGGAACGCCAAAATCTGTTTGACTTGAGTTTTACAGATCCCTGGATTGCGGGCGATCCTTACCGGACTTCTTATACGATTAATGCGTTTAGAAGACGATCGATCAGCGTGATTTTTGACGGCGGCGAACGGGAAGTTAGATTGCCCAACGACGATCGACCCCGCATCAATCGCACCGGGGCCGGCATCAATTTCACCCGTCCCCTGTCGCGCAATCCTTTTGCCGATTCTGAGTGGACTGCTTCAGTCGGCTTGCAGTACCAGCGAGTCTCAATTACCGATCGCAAAGGCAGGCGCGAGTCCGAGGACGAACTCGGCAACCTGTTGAGTTTTAGCGATTCGGGCTCGGATGACTTGACAACTTTGCAAGCAGGTGTTGTGCGCGATCGGCGCAACGACCCCCTCCGCCCCACTAGCGGTTCCCTGCTCAGGTTTGGGATGGAACAATCGATTCCTGTAGGTTCCGGCAGCATCCTGTTAAACCGCCTGCGGGCCAGCTACAGCTTGTACCTACCAGTCAAGTACACTAACTTTACCCCCGGCCCTCAAACCCTGGCATTCAGTTTTAGGGGCGGCACCGTATTCGGAGATTTGCCTCCCTACGAAGCCTTTGCCTTGGGCGGCGCCAACTCGGTGCGCGGATACGACGAAGGCGACATGGGAGCCGGCCGCAGCTTCCTAGAAGCCAGCGTTGAGTACCGTTTCCCGATTATTTCGTTTCTCGGCGGAGCGCTATTTTTGGATGCTGGCACTGACTTGGGTACGGGCAAAGATGTCCCAGGCGACCCGGCAGGTATCCGCGAAAAGCCCGGTAGCGGTTACGGTTACGGCCTCGGCGTGCGGATTCAATCTCCTTTAGGGCCGATCCGGATCGATTACGGTATCAACGACACTGGCGACAATCAAATTCACTTTGGGATTGGTGAACGATTCTAAGTTGGCAGTTGACAGTTGACAGTTGGCAGTTGACAGTTGACAGTTGACAGTTGACAGTTGGCAGTTGGCAGTTGACAGTTGACAGTTGACAGTTGACAGTTGGCAGTTGGCAGTTGGCAGTTGGCAGTTGGCAGTTGACTACTAACTACTGACTAATGACAGTTGACAGTTGACAGTTGACTACTAACTACTGACTACTAACTAATGACTAATGACTATTGAACGTACCTTAAAATCTGAATTTGAACTGTCGGGAATCGGTTTGCATAGCGGCACACAAACTCGCGTCCGAGTTTTGCCTGCGGAGGTTGGGGAAGGCCGCTATTTTGTCAGAGTTGACTTGCCTGGTGCTCCGATAATTCCTGCAAAAATTGAGGCGGTTTCTCAGACTGCACTTTCAACTGAACTGGCAGGTATCGATGCTCAAATTCGCACTGTAGAGCATTTATTAGCGGCTTTAGCGGGGATGGGAGCGGATAATGCTCGAATAGAGGTTGATGGGCCGGAAGTGCCGCTGCTGGACGGTTCGGCTCTGGTTTGGGTAGAGGCGATCGCCCATACCGGCTTAGTTCCTCAAGAATCGAAGCAAGCCCCCACTCCCTCCTGCGTCCTAGAACAGCCAATTTGGGTGCGCCACGGGGATGCTTTTGCAGCGGCTTTACCCTCAGCCGAAACTCGATTTAGTTACGGAATTGATTTTGAGGAACAGGCGATCGGCAATCAATGGTACAGTTGGTCGCCAGAAGCAGAAAGTTTTGCTAGCGCGATCGCCCCAGCCCGCACTTTTGGACTTGCTCGCCAAGTTGACCAATTGCGACAAGCAGGTTTGATCAAAGGTGGTACCCTAGAGAACGCCCTAGTTTGCGATCGATCCGGCTGGCTCAACCCGCCTTTGAGATTTGCCAACGAACCAGTGCGCCATAAAATCCTAGACTTAGTAGGCGACCTCAGTCTGCTCGGAACTTGGCCAAAAGCTCACTACTTGGCTTACAAAGCCAGTCACAACCTGCACGTCCAACTCGCCCAAGCCCTGAAATCGGAAGCTCTAGCTACCCTAGATAAAAGTTAGGAAAAAACAAGGTGATATTCTGTTAAGATTGCATCTTCCTTCTGACTTCTGCCTTCTGCAATACCACACTCAAAATTCTTCAAGAAATGTCTACGCTGACTGAAGTTAACACCCTCAATACTGCTAATTCTGAATCCGTCTCCACCAAAAACGGTGAAGATTCTCCAGCGGTTAAATCTACTTTTACTCTCGAAGAAGTTCAGAAATTATTGCCTCATCGCTATCCTTTTGCACTGGTTGACAAGATTGTTGATTACGTGCCGTCCGAGAAGGCTGTAGGAATTAAAAATGTGACTTTCAACGAACCACATTTTCAAGGGCATTTCCCCGGACGGCCGATTATGCCTGGAGTATTAATTGTCGAAGCGATGGCTCAAGTTGGCGGTATTGTTCTGGCTCAGTTGCCTGACATCAAGCAAGGATTGTGGATGTTTACCGGAATTGATCAAGTCAAGTTCCGTCGTCAGGTTGTACCGGGCGATCAGTTGCTGATGACTGTAGAATTGCTGTGGGTAAAACGCCGCCGCTTTGCAAAAATGCAGGCTCTGGCTGAAGTAGACGGACAAAAAGTTTGTGAAGGGGAATTGACGTTTTCGATGGTAGATTAAATTGGGGAATTGGTAACGGGTAATTGGTAATTTATAACTAAGAACAGCCAACAGACGACAGCCAACAGTCAACAGACAACGGACAACAGCCAACTGACAACTGACAACTGAAAAATGCTTACTTTGATTCACCCAACTGCTGTGATTCATCCCCGCGCTGAACTTCACCCGACTGTAGAAGTGGGAGCTTATGCTGTAATTGGGGAAAGAGTGAAAATCGGGCCGGAGACTAAGATTGGCGCTCATGCAATTATCGACGGGCTAACAGAAATAGGCGCTCGCAATCAAATTTTCCCCGGTGCGGCGATTGGTTTGGAACCTCAAGATTTGAAATACGAGGGTTCTCTGACTAGGGTGAAAATTGGCGACAACAATCTCATTCGGGAATACGTGACAATTAACCGCGCTACTGGAGCCGGAGAAAGCACGACTATTGGCAATCATAATCTATTGATGGCTTATGTTCATGTGGGACACAATTGCGCGATCGCCGATCGAGTAATTATCGCCAATGCTGTAGCCTTAGCCGGACACGTTAAAATCGAGTCTCAAGCCCGCTTGAGCGGTGTTTTGGGGGTTCACCAGTTTGTCCAAATCGGCCGCTTGTCTATGGTGGGCGGCTTGAGCAGGATCGATCGAGATGTACCTCCTTATATGCTAGTCGAGGGAAATCCTTCGAGAGTGCGAGCAATCAACAAAATAGGCCTCGAACGCGCTGGTTTTACCCCAGAAGATTTGCTAGTTTTGAAGAAAACTTTTCGTATTCTCTACCATTCTGGCTACACTCTAAATCAAGCTTTGGAACAGTTGGATTTGTTGCCAGAAAACCCCCACTTGCAGCACCTGCAGAGATTTGTGCAGCAGTCTATAACCAAAGGGCGGCGAGGTTTGATTCCTGGCAAAAAGTGAATCAGGTAGAATAAACCTATGAACTAAGCGACTGTTGCCCTATGAATGTATATACTTCAGTCAAATCTACATCCCCTGAAACAGAACCAGATGGCTGCATCAGGTTCTCAGATGTTAGTTGGGAGCAATTTGAAGCGATAGAAGCAGCTTTTAAAGATTTCAGAGGTGTGAAATTTTTCTATCTCGATCGACTACTGCAAATTATGACTGTCTCGCCCGAACACGAAATCATCAAGAAAACTCTCTGTATGCTGCTAGAGGCATATATGAGAGCAAATGGGATTCGATTTTACGGCAAGGGCGCCCCGACTCTGGGTAACAGAGAATTAGGCGGTAGAAAAGAGCCGGATGATTCCTATGATGTAGGAACGCAAAAAATAGTCCCAGATATTGCTATTGAAGTGGTAATTACCAGTGGTGGGATAAATACTCTAGAGTTCTACAAAAGATTGGGCGTTCGGGAAGTCTGGTTTTGGCAAAATAGTCAGTTATCTATCTATTACTTAACAGGTGAAAATTATCAGGAGATGGCCCGGAGTACATTCATTCCCGATCTGGACTTAGAATTACTGCTACGCTGTGCTAATATGCCCGATCAATATGATGCTGTTACCGAGTTATTAGCAAACATCTCACCTGTATAAATTCAAAATATGAAAATTTTTATCAGCACTGGTGAGGTTTCGGGCGATTTGCAAGGAGCTTTGTTAGTTGCAGCCTTAAAACGCTACGCTGTCGCCGCTGGTTTGGAGTTAGAAATAACCGGATTGGGCGGCCCTCGTATGGCGGAAGCGGGTGCTACTATTTTAGGCGATACTTTGGGCATTGGTTCTATGGGCCTTATAGAATCAGTGCCGTACATTTGGCCCACAATCAAAGTTCAGCAAAAAGCTAAACAATATCTCAAAAACTTCCGCCCGGATGCTGTTGTATTGATTGATTATTTGACTCCTAATCTCGGTATTGGCAGCTATATCCGTCGCTGTTTGCCTGATTTGCCCGTGGTTTGGTACATCGCACCTCAAGAATGGGTTTGGTCGATTTCTCCTCGCAATACTGATCTGATTGTCAGTATTTGCGACCAACTTTTGGCAATTTTCCCAGAGGAAGCTAGTTATTATCAAAAAAAAGGAGCCCAAGTGAGTTGGGTCGGTCATCCTTTGGTGGATAGAATGCAATCTGCGCCCAGCCGGGAAGTTGCCCGCAAAACTTTGGGAATTTTGCCGGAACAGGTGTCGATCGCCCTAATTCCCGCTTCCAGACACCAAGAACTCAAGTACCTGATGCCGGTTATATTTGAGGCAGCTCAAATTATTCAAGCTAAATTGCCGGAAGTTCATTTTTGGATTCCGCTTGCTAACAAAGCTTTCCGCAGCAAAATTGAACAGGCGATCGAGAATTACGGTTTGCGGGCTACTTTGTTAGAAAATCAAACTCTGGAAATCTTGGCTGCTGCCGATCTGGCGATCGCTAAATCTGGTACTGTTAATCTGGAGCTAGCTTTGCTCGACGTTCCGCAAGTTGTCGCCTACCGCGTCAGTCCGATTACGGCGATTATTGCTCGCCACGTCCTGAAATTTTCGATTCCTTTTATGTCTCCGCCCAATTTGGTGCAAATGAAGCCGATCGTCCCGGAGTTGCTGCAAGACGAGGCGACTGCGGAAAATATAGTGAACCATGCACTGGAATTGCTGCAAAATGCCGATCGACGCCAGCAAACTTTGGCGGGTTATCGGGAAATGCGCGAAAATCTCGGAGATGTGGGTGTGTGCGATCGGGCTGCTGCGGAAATAATGAAAAATGTCAAATTAAATACAGCTTCTTAAAGCAATTTTGGTATTGAAAGGTTATGTATAAACCTGGTTCCTTTGTGGCTGGCTCGTGGACAAACCCACGATTTATTACCAAAAACGCGGTTGATTTCCTTAATTTCTATTAAAGCAACTTTTTTATTGAAATGTTATGCCAAGCAATCGGAAAAAGCGACCGATCGCTGTTGATTTATTTGCAGGCGCGGGTGGCATGACCCTGGGCTTTGAACAAGCAGGATTTGATGTACTTGCCTCAGTCGAAATTGACCCTATTCACTGCGCCACACACGAGTTTAATTTCCCGCTGTGTTCTATTCTGTGCAAAGATGTCACACAGCTTACGGGCTCAGAAATTCGGAAAAAATCGGCGATCGGGCGGCGCGAGATAGACGTAGTAATCAGCGGTTCGCCCTGTCAAGGATTCTCCATGATGGGCAAGCGTGATGTGGACGACCCACGAAATTCTTTAATTTTTCACTTTCAGCGTTTAGTTTTGGAGCTAAAACCCAAGTTTTTTGTAATGGAAAATGTGCCGGGAATTGCATCAGGAGAACACAAAGAACTCCTGAATGTTTTAATTAGCTCTTTTATGAAACGTGGCTATAAAGTAGAAGAAAATTATCAAGTTCTCAACGCTGTTAACTATGGAGTGCCGCAAGCTCGCAAACGATTGTTTTTGATTGGGTGCAAAGAAGGTTATGAGCTACCAAAATACCCTCAGCAAACTACGATACTGCCAAAAATTAAAATTCCTAAACGCTATAAAAAAATTAATTTACCTACTGTCCCGACAGTTTGGGATGCGATTGGAGATTTGCCGGAAGTGGAAAAGTACAGCGAGTTGCTGCATCGAGATTGGGTGATGGCGGAGTATGGAAAGTGCAGCACTTATGGGAGTATAATGCGCGGAATTGAGGGTTTGGATGATGATTATTCCTACGATCGCGAATACGATCGACAAATCCTCTCTGGTAGTTTGCGAACTAAACATTCTCAGGAATGTATAGAAAGGTTTCAGGCGGCCAAACACGGCGAAAAAGAGCCGATCAGCCGTTTTTACAAGCTTCACCCTGACGGAGTTTGCAACACACTCAGGGCCGGAACCGACAGGGCGAGGGGGGCTTATACTTCGCCGAGACCGATTCACCCGATCGCCCCTCGGTGCATTACAGTCAGAGAAGCTGCGCGACTGCATTCCTATCCTGACTGGTTTAGATTTCACGTCACAAAATGGCACGGTTTTCGCCAAGTCGGAAATTCTGTACCACCGCTACTGGCGAAAGCTGTCGCAGCGCAAATTATTAGCGCTTTAGGGGTGACAGCCTTTAAGCCCAGTCTCAAACTGACATGGGGAGATGATTCGTTGCTTAAACTCAATTGGTCGGAAGCAGAACAATATTATCTAAAAAGTTAAGAATTAGATTGACAGCGTATATCCAGGGCTACCCCCATTAAGCGCGGGTTTAGCGTCCCCTGTATCAGTGAACACAGTTCGATTACCCGCACGAGATGTCCCCGGTAGTTCAACAAACCGGGAATGTATTCCGGGGCGCTGTGAAGTTTTTTCAAGGTAAAAGTGGGAACTATTTCGACTACTGGGCTGCAATCCAAGGCGTAGCGTCCTATACATAAAATAGCAAAATCAACATCTGGATATCAGAGGAGATTTGAGATTGTGAAAGTCTGCCGGAAAACATTGTGAGAAATTTCACTGAGTTTTGCAACAATTACAAGTCTTTTGGACTTCTAGAGCTATTGTGTAAAAAGTGTATTTTCAGGAGACTCAACTACTATGGGTTGGTTTAAAAGACTGTTCGGACTCGAAAAGCCTGCACCCCAGGCTGAACCGATGGCACAAGTAGTACAGCAAGCAGCACAAGCGCAATCCATCGCTCCTGCTAAAGTCGGCCCAGACGGAAATTTTGACGAAAGCGGCTTAGCGAAGCGGGTTGCTTTAGCTTTTGACGCCGATGCAGAAGTTGCTGATATCGAGACTGTTTATGTAGCTCAGCTCAGCAGCACCGTTGTTCTCAAAGGTCAAGTTCCTAGTCAGGCAATTCTCGACAAGTTGGTGGCGATCGCCTCTGCTGAAGAAGGTGCCACAAACGTGCAAACCGATCAGGTGACAGTCGGCTAGTTCTTGGGAACCGAAGCAGTCTCGCTCCGGGTGCTGCTCAAATTAGCCAAAAACTCGATTAAACCCGCTGCGGCGGGTTTTTTGTTGCCGTCACCCCCTCAAAATATTAATTATTGTAAATAAAACCGATTTATCTCAAAAAACAGTATAATTGAATACAGAAACTAAAAAAGTTTTAGCAAAGAAAACCAACCCTGACCTGACTGCCCTTTTTATCTCCATAAATATAAGGATCAAAAAATATGAAACTGACTTATCGCGGTTCAAACTACGAGTACGACATTCCGACAGTTGATATGGTGGAAGGCGAAGTCGCGGGCAAATACCGGGGGCAAAACTGGAACTATCGGTATCCGAGACACATTCCCAACCCCAGAAAATACGGCGGCCCAAACTATACCAAAAAGCGAGATGCTCAAGCTGGCGATGTCGCAGCAGCTAGCGCCTCAGCGAGGGTGGATTATTACCCAACAGTTGTGGAAGTGGCGCAAGTGCACCGGGCGAATCTTTGCAATATTCTCGATCGTAGAAAGGAAGCAGCCAAGGCCAAGGGCGATGAAACACTGCTGCGCTTGCTAGAAATTGAGTCGAGACACATGGTGTGTTAGAGAAAAGCTTCAGAAAACAAAGCGTTTGTCAAGAGGGGGGAAATCAACAGCCGCTTGATTTTCCCCCTCTTCCCATAAAGCACTTTCCAGGTAGAAGTACAAATAAACCAGTTTCTGTCACCCCTTGACACAAACCACCTGCTTCAGCGTCGCCACAACTTCGACCAAATCCGACTGCTGACTCATCACCTCATCAATCGGCTTATAAGCCCCCGGAATTTCATCTAAAAATTGCTCATCTTTCCGGCACTCAACCCCCTCAGTCTGCCGCACCAAATCATCGAGAGTAAATACATTTTTAGCTTGAGTGCGAGACATCAACCGCCCCGCACCGTGACTGCAACTACAGTAACTTTCAGCATTTCCCTTCCCTTTAACAATGAAAGATTTCGCCCCCATCGAACCCGGAATAATCCCGTAATCCTCTACATCCGCGCGTACAGCACCCTTGCGAGTCACATACACATCTTCGCCAAAATGCACCTCTTTTTCCGCGTAATTGTGGTGGCAATTCACCTCTAATAACGGCTTAACAGATTTGCCTCCCGCGACGTGCTTTTCCACAATTCGCTTAAACCGATTCATCATTACATCGCGATTAAAACGAGCATAATCTTGCGCCCATTGCAAATCGTGCCAGTAAGCCGCAAACTCCGGCGTGCCCGCTACAAAATAAGCCAAATCTTTGTCAGCCAGATTAATTTCTGCCAGTTTAGCTAAATCTTTAGCAGTCTCGATATGCTGCTGTGCGAGCAAATTTCCAATGCCGCGAGAACCGGAATGCAGCATCAGCCAAACAAAGTTTTCAGTATCAACGCAAACCTCAATAAAATGATTGCCGCCGCCGAGGGAACCCATTTGTTTTAAGGCTTTATTGTCTTGGTGCTGCACGCCTTGATGAAGTTCCTTAAACTCGCCCCATTTTTGCCAGTTAGTGACTGTTTTTTCTACTTCTTTATTTTCCGCAAATCCCACGGGAATGGCGGCTTCGATATCGAGGCGAATTTGTTTGAGTTTACCTTCTAATTTGTGAGCCTTGAATGGCATTTTAATGGCAGCCATCCCGCAACCAATATCAACTCCGACAGCAGCCGGAATAATCGCTTCTTTTGTGGCAATTACTGAACCGACTAAAGCGCCTTTTCCTAAATGTACGTCGGGCATTAGTGCGACGTGTTTGAATACAAAGGGCAAGGATGCTACGTTTGCGGTCATCTTGGTTTCTTTTTCACCTAGGGCGTGATTTGCCCAAGATAATACTGGTTTTGGGGCTGATATGTCTAATTTTTCGTAGGGCATTTTTATTGAGATTTATTTTGCTTATTGTTATGTAGTATATATTGTAGCATAAATAATTTCTGATGTCAAATTCACCTTACTGGCTGATTTTATTACGGTGGGTCAGCTTAACATCAAATGCAGCACCGATATTGTTGGTAAGTCCGACAGCCCGACAGGGAATTCATTCCCTGTCTCATAGCAAAAGTCCTCTAAAAGAGGACTGAAATCGATAAGGCTTTCCCTCACAATCAGCAATCGGCTTTAACCGACTTTCGCTATGAGGCAGGGGTTTAAACCCCTGCCGGATTGCGGGAAAGTGCGTATTTGCTGACGCTACATTTTACAAATTCGCATTTTTTCTCCCGGCCTTCTGCAAGGGAATAGCCACCGCCTGCGGTTTCTTATTCCCTGCAAATATTCCGAAGAAATCGTGCAGCAAAATGTAAAAACACGGAATAATAAACAGCGTCAGCAAAGTCGCCAGCGACAAACCGGAAAACACCACCACCCCCAAAGGTTGCAAGAATTCCGAACCGTCTCCAATGCCCAAAGCTAGGGGGAATAAACCCAAAACTGTGGTAATAGTTGTCATCAAAATCGGACGCAAGCGCTGAGGTGCCGCTTTGAGAATTGCTGTCGTGCGATCGACCTTTTCATCTTCCAGAATTTGGTTCGCCAACTCCACCATAATAATCGCATTATTTACCACAATTCCCACCAGCAAAATCGCCCCCACAATCACCGTTGCGCCGATCGCAGTTTTAGTCGCATACAGCCCGAAAATCCCCCCAGCCAAAGCCAGCGGCACCGTTAACATAATCACCAGCGGATCGACAAGCGAATTGTACTGCACCGCCATCACCACAAATACCAAAAACGCCGCCAAAGAGCCCAAAACAATCAGCGAACTTTGCAATTCCCGGTTAGTTTCCGCCGCCGAACTAGGTATCACTCGCACTCCCGGCGGCAATTTGATTTCCGACAAAACTGTATCCACTTGTTGCAAAGCAGCGCCCAAACTCGCGCCCTTATTAACATTCCCCGCAATCATGAAAACTTGCCGCTGGTTAAGCCTTTGAATTTCCCCAGGCGCTTTTCCCAGTTCAATATTCGCCACATCGCTCAAGCGGATAATGCTGTTATCCCTAGCAGTTAAAGGGATAAATTTTAGTGCGGAAATCGATTGAACAGCAGCGCGATCGAATTGTACCCGCACATCAACCAAACGGTTTCCCCGCTGCAATTGCGTAGGAACAGAACCTTGAATAGCTGTCTGAATCGCCTCTCCGATTTGCCTCGCATTCAAGCCGTAGATTTCCGCTTGTTCCCAGTTGGGGCGAATCTGCACTTCCGTTTGCTGCGGGTCTGCATCCGGGCGAAAAGTAGCTAACTTTACCTTCTCATCCAAAGTTGCCAATATCTCGCGGCCGGCTTGCTGCAATATTTGCTCGTTTTCGCCCTGAAGCAGGACATCAACTTCCGCGCCACGCACTGGCGAATTAGTTAAAACCAAACCTCGCACATTTTCTGGATTCAGACGCAAACGAGTATTTTTGGGCAAGTCAATTTTTTTATTCAATTCTTGCGTAACTCGCTGCACAAAATCCAATGTATTGGTGCCAGGTTTCAGCGTAATGTTGCAGCCGCCGCGCAGCACATTCTCAACCGTATTGTTGCCGAACAACAGCCCGCCCACTGTCGTCAAAGTGTATTGAGTTTCTGGTTGGCTGAGGATAATTTTATCAGCTTCTGCCATGATTCTTTGGTTGGTTGCCAAATTTGTGCCGGCAGGAAACAAAGCGAACAATCTCGCTTGACCGGTATTAATTCTGGGCAATATTTCCTGGGGGATTTGACCGGCCATCAGCCAACTGCCGCCGCCCAATCCAATAATCGCTACTGCAATGATAATCAATCGCCACCGCACTATGCCCGATAAAAATTTACCGTAACCGGCGGTAGCATTAGTAAAAGCTCGATCGAATGCGCGCAGCGGCCAAAAGTTGCTCAAACCGCTGGATAGCCGCAGCGCTAGCAGTCGAGAAGCCATCATCGGTACTACTGTCAATCCGACAATCAGAGAGGCGGCGACGGAAAAGGTGATCGTGAGGATTAATTCGTTGAAAAGTAAGGAAACTAAGCCGCCTATTAGCAAAAATGGTAGTACGGCAACTAAGTTAGTGATGGTGGAAGCAAATAAAGCTGATTCTAATTCTTGGCTGCTTTTTTCTGCTTGCTGCATCAACTGCTTGTTACTGAAGCGCTGACCGTTGGCACTTTTTTTATTGCTGGTTCCTTCGACAATATTCTCCAGCATCACGATCGAGTTATCGACCACAATTCCCACACCCAGCGCCAAACCGCCCAAACTGAAAACGTTCAGAGATAGGCCAAAAACTCCCATCAGGATAATCGCCATTAAAGTTGCGAGGGGAATTGCCACGACAATAATCAAAGTTTGGCGAAGGGAAGCGAGGAACAGCAATACAGATGCCCCCGCTAAAACAGCCCCGGTTAAACCAGAAAATAGGACGTTGCTAATAGAATCGCGGATGAACTTAGACTCGTCGAAGGTATTGACGATAGTCGTGCCTTCGGGAATTGCCCCGGATGCTTTTAATTCTTCTAGCCGCTTTTTGATGCCATCTACAACTGAGATTGTATTCGCGTCCGGCTGCTTTTGAATGCTAATTTTTACGGCGGATTTCTGATTGAGAAATACTTTAACTCGCTCTTCTTCTGTACCGTCAATTACCTGAGCAAAATCGCGCAAAAACACTCGTTTGGGTGGATTAGAACCCGATGCTTGAAAGGAAATTGCCTGAATTTCTTTGGCGTTCTTAAATCGCCCGACGGTACGGGTTAAAGGTTCCGCTGCTTCTTGCCGCAGCCGCCCGCCGGAAGTGTCGAGGTTGCGGGATTCGAGGGCTGATAAAACGTCGGAAATACTGACCCCTAAAGATTGCAAGCGATTTAAGTCAATATTTACTTGAATTTCTTCTTGCACGCCGCCGGCAACGTCAATTGCTGCGATTCCTGGAATTACGTTTAATTCTCTGGATAATTCTTCGTCGGCAAATACGCGCAAATCAACTCCTTGCAATGAGTTGGAAGTGAGGGCAAATTCGTAAATCGGCTGCTGGGAAGGGTCAACTTTGAAGAGAGTGGGCGATTCAACTGTATCGGGAAGTCGGTTGCGGATGCGGTTGACCGCGGCGGTGGCGTCGTTGAGGGCCTGGTCGATGTTGCCCCCGGGTTTGAAAAATAAATCGACGCTGACTTGTCCTTCGCGAGTCCGCGAGAAAACTTGCATGACGCCTTCAGTGGCGGAAAGTCCTTGTTCAAGTGGGCGGGTAACTTCGTCTATTGCTACTTCTGGGGAGACGCCTGGGGCGTTTAAGCGAACGCCGATGCGGGGATAGGTAATGGATGGTAGCAAGTCAACGGGCAGTTGGGTGATGTAGAAAAAGCCCACGATTATAATAGCAAGTGTCAGCATGAGGGTGCCAATATGGCGACGGATGGCGGTCGCGCTAATGCTGAATCCGGGTTTGTCGGGGGTCATTTGATTTTAGATTTTAGATTTTTGAATTGAAAAGTTTACCCAGTCAGCCAGCCTGCAAAGGAATGAATCGCGGGGCTGGCGACCAAATTGTTTTCGCTCAGGCTTTATTTTGTATAGGCAGTGAGAGAATATTTACGCTCTGCACCTGACAAGTAGTATAATAAATTTTAATAAATTGTCAAAAATGTTTTTTTGAATATTCCTTTAGAGGTAGTTGATCGCCCAAAATGCAGATTGGCAGAAATTGCGAGGGGATTTTGAATCTCTATAAGTTATCGCCATCAGGAACAGGCAAGATGCCTGTTCCACAACAAATAAACTTTTTGGTGGAACAGGCATCTTGCCTGTTCCTAAAGTTTTCTTCCCTTTTCTATCTTCCTTCTTCTTCTTCTTCTTCCGACTTCCGACTTCCATCGAACTGACATCCGTTACATCCGTTACATTCGTGGAGCGAATCCGTTGCCGAACTTCCTTCTTTTACTGTACTTGAGAGCCGTGGACGCGGGGGTCGGAGCTACTTGTTTTCACAGGCCCTGTGGGGGGAGTAAAATTAGAAACTTGACCGCCAGCTTGGGCGTGTGGCAGAGGTTTTCCTGCAATTAAAGCTTCTAAGTTAGCTTCCATAATACTGCGCGGCATTTCGCCCATCGTTTCAGCAACGGCGCTGCCTTTATCATTCAAGTAGACAAAGTGCGGAATGCCGTCTACTCGATATTTGGTGATTTCTGGCAGCCATTTGTCATTGTCTACATTCAGCATCACAAAATTTAGCGGTTCGGCGTATTTCTGTTTAATTTCGCTCAAATCGTTAGCCATTGCCTGACAGCTACCGCACCAATTAGCATAAAATTCCATGAGTGTCGGTTTCCCATTTACCAAAGCTGTTTCTAATGGCGTTGAAGCTTTTGCCATGTCGGTGAGACTGCTTGACGGCGTTTGGGTTTGCAGCCCGAAGAAGATGGATATTGAAAGGGCGATCGCTGTTAACACGATCAATAAGTTTCTGATGCGCGTGGCGACTTTTGTTTCGGGATTTTTGGCGACGGGGGCGACAGTTGACTTGGGCGAATTCTGGGTCATAAAATAAATTGCGCTTTGATTTCTATGTTTTTATTTTAAATAATAGATTCAGATTATAGCACATTTTGAGATAATCAGACCCATCTCATAAAAATTTGTGCTAAAGGCAGTAATTAGATTAAGTGCGCTAAAACAGAAGATAACAAAGATTGTTTGTAAATTACCGAGGACTTGCAGGGTGAAAAAACGGGTAACACTGACGTTTCCCCAACGATCGATCCAAATGCCTGTCACCTATCGACTGGCAAAGGATTTTAATGTTGCAGCCAACATTATCCGTGCTCAGGTAGCTCCTAATCAAGTGGGCAAACTGGTGCTAGAGTTATCAGGGGACATCGACCAACTAGAAGCGGCGATCGACTGGATGCGATCGCAAAATATCGGCGTTTCCCTAGCCAGTCGGGAAATACTCATAGACGAAGATATCTGCGTTCACTGCGGTTTGTGTACGGGAGTTTGCCCGACGGAAGCCTTGACCCTTGACCCAGAAAGCTTTAAACTAAGTTTTGCTCGATCGCGGTGTATCGTTTGCGAGCAGTGCATCCCTACTTGTCCGGTGCAAGCTATTTCTACTAACCTCTAGAAACTGTACACACTCATCGGAAGCATCATCTTTTTTCCCTGGTTCTCCTAATTGTGCCATTGGATGAAAAAAAACTCTTGGGTTTCCCTAACTCTACTTTTTGTTACTTATTTCACTTTTGGCTGGAAATTATCGGAGTTTGATGTTCCCCCGCACCTGACTTGGTTTCTAGCCATAGCTTCAATTCTAGTGTTGGCGGCCGCCTTGTCGTTCCCGCTGAGAGACATAAAAGCCTTAATTTTTCGGTGGTTTTCGAGTGATATTGGTGCTTTTCTTTCTATTATTGTAGGAGCTTTTGTGGCAGTGGTAGTTTTTGCTTGGATGCACCTTTTTGCTACTTGTTTACTTTTGATTTCAGCCGGAGCTTTGGCAAGACTCGATATTCAAATGTCTGGTTGGAAGAATTGGCGGGCTTTTGCGGTATTAGCTACCATTGCTTTAACAGGTGTGGGGCTGGGCGGAACTCTGGAGTTTTGGTTAAAAACAGGCAGGCTCGTATTCTCTTAATGAGGAACGGGAAATTCATCCAACCAAATTCTATAACTCGCAACTGATATTTAGCCAAAAACTATCAGATCGCCCATCAATTCAATAAATACAGCTTATTTTTTTTCAATCCCTCACCGGATTAATTCCCCGTTCCGCGCCGTAATCATAGCAGTTTTCAAGCCTGGTGAGGTACAGCATCTCAATTGCCGATTCCCCGTTGGGCGTTACTAATTCCCAATTACTAATTACCAATTACTAATTACCGACAAACCGGGAGTGGAACTGAAAACCCCTAGGGTTGTATTGAACTGTAGCCGACTTGTGCTCAAAATGTTATTGCCAAGATCCGGAAGTCCCGCAGCCAAAAACTTATGGCAATAAAAAAGCAGCTTTCGGGAGCTGCTAGTCAGAATGCATGAGGTATTGTTTTTAGAATAGGACAGGTTGAATTCGATCGGTGCTGGGTTACATTTTTTGATACGGGAGAGTTGATGAGTGAATGGACGATCGTAAAATCGTCACATAGCAGGGTATCATTGATGCTAAATTTCCCGACAATCAAGTTAGCGTTTAACTGTCCTTGCGCCCTACAGCCCTTCAGCGGTGGGGCCATTTTATTTTTAGGGATAACTCAATAGCCGGCTTTAACGAATCAGATGATTCTGGCATTAGTTCTTGTATAAAATCTCCGCATCGCCACATCCTCATACCTATAAAACTTACGCATTACATCCACTCAAACCCGGTGGATTTCAAAATATGGGGTAGTTAAACGGACACACTCAGACAAAAATCAGTATTTTTACCGAAGTCATACAATTTTAGATTTTAGATTTTAGATTTGGGGAATAACTGATGAAGCTGGTGGTTTGGAGCTTGCTTAGGGTTGCATTATTTTTGGGAACTAATATCAACAGTCTTCAAAAACCTGTTATTTTCCCACAAACCCGGTTTCTGAATGTATCAATTGAGATCAGGCCCGGTTTCTGATTTGATAACTTTTTGGATTTCCTCGATCGCCCTAGTCGCCACTGCTTCAGGCCTTTCCCCCACACCAGCATAGACTCGGACATCTGCTTGAGTGTAGAAACGCTCTCGCTCTTTCAAAAGGCTTTGCAGCTTAGATTTGATCTCGCCCTCCTGCAGTAGGGGTCGAGCGGTGTCTGAACGCAGTCGATCGTACAATTGATCTACAGGCACATCCAGCCAAACCACGACACCGTAGTGCAAGTAACCCCAATTCATCGATCGCGTCACAATACCGCCGCCCGTAGCCACGACCGAATTTTGATACGCAGACAATTCGCCGAGCACTTTAGTTTCTAGTTCCCGAAAAGCCTCTTCCCCTTCTCGATCGAAAATCTCAGCAATTGACTGATTAGCAACTCGAACAATTAGTTCATCAGTATCAAAAAAACGGTATTTTAATTTTTTTGCCAAAATCCGCCCTACCGTTGTTTTCCCCGCACCC
Organism: Microcoleus sp. S36b_A4; assembly: GCF_036700645.1. Lineage (NCBI taxonomy): Bacteria > Bacillati > Cyanobacteriota > Cyanophyceae > Oscillatoriales > Microcoleaceae > Microcoleus > Microcoleus sp. S36b_A4. Next base: position 27,832 of record NZ_JAUBPI010000007.1, read on the forward strand.
ATCATCCCGACAAGATAGATATTTACTCCCCTCAACCCATCCACTGCCAAATCCTCCGATATTTTTCTATTTTTTCAGGTTAATTGATCTGCCACTGGCGCCATCATCGTCATCAAACTCATCACCCTCATCCAATCCCCAATCATCCTCTGCTTCTGCAAGAGGATTTATAGGTGGTTCATCAGCGGGTTTAGGACTCTCCCCTCCCGGAGGAACGATCACTCGATACTCGGCATCGTATACAGACTCAGTTTGTCCCACCCCAGACTGGCTCGGATCTCGATAGCCGTAAGAGTATACTGAGCCAGCCCAAGACTTGCTTTTCGGTTCCTGCTGAGCTTCGTAAGCCCTCGGATTTGCCGCTGGAACATCATTTACCTGCGGTCGATCGGGAAAATCGCGATCGTCCCCCCAATCGTCATCACCCCCTTGAGAGCCGGATTTTGAGCCATCTGAGACCCAATCGTCCTCATCGTCTGCTGCATAAGCCCCCGGTTGAGCGTAATTCTTCGCCCCATCCGGGTTCGGAGTTTCTTGCAGGAAAGTCCCGGCACTGTAACCAGCCGACGTGCCGTACTCAGTTCGGTAGGAACCAGCAGCCTGAGTTTGACTATTTTCCCTATTCAGATCCGGGTCAATTTCCAGCTTTCTAGGAGGGGGAGGCGGCGTGTAAGGCGTTCTCCTGTCCTCTGGGAAAGTATCGGGACGGCTGCGACTGGATCTGCCGGCGCGGTCTGCCGTTAGAGATAGGTAATTTGCAAAAGCCAGCAAACCAGAAATCAATAAAGATGTGAGAGCTCCCACCGCCATGCTCAGCAAAATCCAGATAGATAAGGGCACAGCAGGCGATCGAACTCCCAAAAACACCAGCGATAAGGCCGGCTCCACATTTTGCAGGGCAAAAATAGTTAGCCCCACCACAATTACTAGCAAAAATACAGGTCGCATATTAAAAATATTGGTAATTTGTTTGTTGTCAGTTGTCAGTTGTTTGTTGTCAGTTGTTTGTTGTCAGTTATTGGTTATTGGTTATTGGTTATTGGTTGTTACTGTCAACTGTCAACTGTCAACTGCCAACTGCCAACTGTCAACCGTCAACTGTCAACTGTCAACTGTCAACTGTCAACTAACTCCCTTCTTCTTCTTTCCAGCGTTTGAGAGGAACGCAATCAATCCCCAACTGGTCTAAAGCGCGAGCCACCACAAAGTCTACCAAATCTTCAATAGTTTGCGGATTGTGATACCAAGCAGGAATCGCTGGTACAATTCTAGCTCCAGCTTCCGCCAAGGTAGTCAAATTCCGCAGGTGAATCAAGCTAAAAGGCGTTTCGCGAGGCACGAGTACCAATTTCCGCCCTTCCTTGAGCTGAACGTCGGCCGCTCTTTCGAGCAAATCCGAGCTCAAGCCAGCCGCCAACTTGCCCAGCGTACTCATGCTACAGGGAATAATCATCATCCCTTGGGTACGAAAGGAGCCACTAGCAATATTAGCACCGACATCTTGCCAGGGATGGCACCGAAGTTTACCCATTGTGGCTACTCCTGCTTGTTCCCGCCAGAATTCCTCTTGTAGCGTCGGTTCGGCGGGCATTCGCGTGTTCTGTTCGCTTTGCCAAACCATGTAAGTAGACTTGGAAGCGACCAGTTCGATCGCGCGATCGGCCTCCAACAAATATTTCAAAGTTCGCACCGCATAAATCAGTCCCGATGCACCAGTAACTCCTACAATGAGGGGGTAGTTATTCGTCATTAGTTATTTGTTAGTTTACAGTTGACTGTTGTTAGTAATTAGTTGTTATATCCAATCTGTTAGCATCGGAATTATTCATATATCTCTTCTCGACCTCTGCGTGAATCAGCGTCAATCCCTTGTCATCTGCGGTTAATAAATTATCTTTTTTTAACCGCAGATGAGGGCAGATTAACACAGATTAACGCAAATAAGTTATATAAATTCCGGTTGCACCGTCCGTAATTGTTGACTGTTGACTGGATTTGACGCCCGACGATGCTATCGGATTTGATATTAGTCCTTAATTATTGTTTGATGATTGTTGAGTATAGTTGGCAGCCCACTTATTAATACTTAGTTGCCAGACAATGACAACTAAGTATTTAGAAAAGTTAACAGTTAACAGTTAACAGTCAACTGTCAACTGTCAACTGTCAACTGTCAACAGATTATTCATCATCATCAAAAGCTTGGCTGCCGCCGCCAACTGCAACTAAATCAATTTGCTGGCGGTAGTAGTCAACACTCTTGACTTGAACTTCTACCCGATCGCCCAAACGGTACTGATTGCGGTTTTTGCGGCCCACCAGAGTTTGCTGGCGCGATCGATACTCGTACCAGTCATCCTTGAGCGAAGAAACGTGTACCAGTCCCTCAACACGCAGGATGTCGCTCTCGGGTGGCCGCACCTCAATTTCCACAAAGAAACCGTAAGACTGCACACCTGTAATCAAACCTTGGAAAGTTTGCCCGGTGCGTTCTTTCATCAATCCCGTTTTCTTCAATCCCTGCAAATCGCTTTCGGCATCCTCAGCAACTCTTTCGCGTTCGGTTAGGTGTACTACTACCGATGCAAACTCCGTCTCAAATTCGTGGTGCAAATCTGGAGGGAGAACATTCCAAGTAATTTGACCGTGACAGGAGGAATGGTGCAAGTCAACTTTTTCCTTAGCCCGTGTTGTGCGGCTGCTGCGGCCTTGCTCGAACACCGCTTGCAACACCCGCAGCACCAGCAAATCGGCGTAGCGGGAAAGCGGCGAAGTGCACCGCGTGTAACCCTCTGACAGCCCCAAACCGAAGTGCGGCTTGGGAGTTGTGCTGTAAACAGCGGGCTTCATGGTGTCTTCCAGCAGGTAGGTAAGAACTCTTTCGGACTTCAGGCCGGCAAACTGCTGGGTAAATCGCTGAAAGTCCAAGGGCAAAACTTCTTCTTCGGTTTCGAGATACAGTTCGCCTCCGAGGTTGTTGGAGAGTTTGATGAACTCTTGAATGTCTGCCGGGTCTGGCATCGGCTGGACGCGGTAAATTGCTGGGACTCCCAAGGCTTGCAGGTGGGCGGCGACAGCTTGGTTGGCGAGTACGACTAACTCGGAGACAGCCGACTGAGCGGGGGGAGCTGTTGCAAAAGCTCCTAATTCGCCTTCGTCGTCGAAGTGAGAGTTAGCATCGGGCAAATTTAGTTCAAAAGCTCCTCGCTTGAGCCTTGTCTGTCTGGCAGCCTGTGAGGCGGCACCGAGTTGATCTAGGAAAGGACGGAGGGCGGAGGATAAAGGGTGCTCTTCGGCATCGCCTGGTTCGAGAATTGCTTGAGCTTGCTGGTAGGTGAGGTGGTAGTCAATTTGAATGACGCTGGCTTGAATCTCGTATTCTAGGAGTTCTCCTGATTCATCTAGGGTGAGCAGTATGCTGAAGGCCAGCCGTTCGCTGTCAGGCAGCAGGGAGCAGCGCTCGTTGAGGGTTTCTGGCAGTACGGCGATGATTTTTTCTCCCAGATGGGCGGCGGTTCCTCGCTTGCGGGCTTCGCGGTCGATCGGGGTTTCTGGCTGCACGTACTCGGCGGCGTCGCTGATGTGGATTCCTATTTGCCAGCGGCCGGGCTTCAGGGTTTCGATCGACAAAGCGCGTTCCACTGGCGGATCGGAGAGAAATGATGTCGGATCAAACTCGTTTTCGCCTCCTCCTTCGGAGAGATTTTCCTCCGGGGCTTGAGGAGCATTGTTTTCGCTGTTGCTTGTTCCCGGTTCGTTTTTGCTGAAGCTAACAGTCAGAATGTTACGCAAATCTAGGCGTTTTTTGATGTCGGTTTTTTTGACTTTGCTGGGCAAATTTTCGGCTGCTTTGATGACGGCGGCGGGGAACGATCGCGGCAAGTCGTGTTTGCAGCATACGATGTCGAGGTCGTCAGCGGCTTCGGCGTCGGAACCGAGTACCTGTACTACTTTGCCGACTGGGCGATGGGTGCCGAGGGGGTAGCGTTTGACTTCGACGTGTACTAGGTGGTCGATCGCCTCTTGGAGATTTGTGCCATTTGCGAGCAAGTCTAGTTCAAACAACAGGCGATCGTCCAGGGGGATTGCTCTGTAGCTGACGCGGCCGGTGGGGGTGGCGGTTTGCTTGACTCGCGCTAGTACCGAGGGGTTGGCGCGTTCGAGGATGAGCATGACTTCGCCTTCGGGCGATCGGCGGCGGCTACCTTCTTTGATGATTTTGACTAAGACTCGATCGCCATTCCAAGCTGTCGAGAGGTGACTTTCCCGCACATAAACGTCTTCTGAGCCTTCGGCGTCTTGAATTGCAAAGCAAAATCCTTTGCTCGAACAGCGCAGTTTTGCTTCTACTACGTCGTCTTCAGCTACTCGGCGATATCGGCCTTTGTCTTTGACTAATATGCCAATTTTCTCTAGAGCTTCTAATGCGATTTGAAGTTTGAGTTGACTGGTGGCGTCGTTGCAGTCGAGTTTTTTCTCCAATGCTTTAGGGGCCACTAATTTGTCTTCTGTAAAATTTGCCAGCAGTGCAGCGATAGAAAATTCCATGTAGCGATCGATCCTCTTGTTTCCAGCAATTAGTCTAAATTTTGGCGAAATCAGCCGCACCCCCTCGGGCCCTCGCAGTGCCTGCTTCCCAACAAATGCGCGGGTTGATAGGTGGAGACGCGAGCACAGCCACCTTGTTTCATCGCGAGTTTTTTTTGAGATTCTCTCCCGACACCGGCTTCGTGCTAATTGTCTGCTGTCTGTATTGAACTGACTGCTGACGGTGCAGAAAACTGTCCCGCACGCTATTCCCCAATACAATTTTTTAGCGTTGGTTTGTTTGCTTTTAGGTCAGCAGCGCCGAGCACTTCGCGAATTAGAAAGCCTCTGTCGGTTCTTAAAAGATGGCTCGATACTGAAAGCAACGGCTTGAGTCGAGGATGAGCCGATGGAGGGATGGAGAGGGAGAAAATGTGCATTTCTCGCTTCTGCCTTGTTTCCTTCTGCGTTGTTCCTTCTTCCTTTTGAAGTGCCTCTTGCCTCTTGCTTTAGCAAAGAACTTACCGGATCAAGGCAAAATTGCTAGTAGCTCGCCGCTGCGATGCCCCTGTTTTTTGCACGCGATCTGTCCTTGCGGACGGAGGTGCAACGAGCGGGCCGGGAGCAATCTGTGCTGTAGAAAGTGCAGGTACGCAAACCGGAGACTTTTACTACTTTTGCTTAGTTGCTGTGTCATCTCCTATAGGTAGAAATGACGCCCGATGCTTGTTAGCTTAAACCGCTGGATGTGGCATGGGGTTTAGTGGCGTTTAAGGTTGCGCGGATGACTCACCTTTAATTTATTGTATGTTGAATAGGTGCTTTCAGAAAATTGTTTTCTCAGGGCTGTACTACACTTAAGTCATAAGCCCCCTCTGGTTTCGGGGTCAAAAAATTATGTTTGCTGAATTTCGCGCCCTTTATCCCGCTGGACAGTTAATTTGTGAGTTGCTGACTGTTCATCACGGTAAGTTTGTTGTTCGCTGTCTGGTTCAGGTTGACGGCAAAACTCTGGCTACGGCTATGTCGGCTGCTGAGTCTGTTGAGGATGCTGAAGACCGCGCCCGGTTGCGAGCGATCGCTGTCCTTGGATTTGCTGCGCCCGATCGTGCGATCGCGAGTTTTGATCCGGCTCCGGTTGCACCAGTTGCTCCGATTGCTCCGGTTGCTTCCGTTGCTCCAGTTGCTCCTCCCCCTCCCCCTCCTGCTGCTGTTCCGGTTCCTGTTGGGCCGACAAGTGTTCCTCTTCCGATTCTAGAAATGCCTGTTGCTGACAAATTGCCTGAAACATATCAAAGCAATTTTGTCAAGACTGAAACGAAATTAAATGAAGAGCCGATCGCACCTGTACCGGAACCGCTGCCGCCAACGGTTGATCGCGTCGAGGCTACTGGATTTGTACCAAAGCAGTTAGACTCGGACGCTTGGCTTTCTTCTAGCTACGGCGAACCCCTTCAGGAACTGGATGTACCGACTTCTAGCGAAAGTGAACTGCTACAGGGTGCGGCCGAAGTCAGGGAATTGCAACCGATCGCGGTGGGAATCCCCAGCGATGCGATCGAGGATAATTCTGATACGATCGCCCAAATAGATGCCATCCTCAAACGCCTGCAATGGAAGAAAAAACAGGAAAGCGACTGTCTCGAACACAATTACGGCAAGTCGTCTCAGAGAGAGCTTTCTACCGAACAGTTGGTAGATTTCCTAGAATATCTGGAAATCTACAGCAGAACTACTGAGGAAATCAAGCGGTTGAACTGGACTCCCAACCAAGGAAAAGATTATCTCAAACAAGGTTATGGCAAAGAAGCGCGCCATTTCTTAAATCAAGTAGAATTGCTCGACTTCCTGCAATATCTCGAATCTTTGCCTTAGTAATTCTGTAGGTTTCTAGGTGTGATTTTTTTAAAAAATAGCTACATATAGCAGTTTTCAATTGTATGAAAAACAGTAAGGATTTAACTATGATGCCGTATCATGGGCCCCAGCATCTGTAATTCACTCCACTGAAAACTGCTATATGACTGTTAAAAATTAAAAATCAAAAATGAAGAATATTTCCTCATTTTTGATTTTTAACTTTTTATTTAGACCACAGCGGCGATCGGGCGGCTGGCGGAAGGACGGCGATCGATCACTTGATCGACTAATCCGTAGTCCTTTGCTTCTTCAGCGGACATGAAGAAATCCCGTTCGGTATCTTCTTCAATGCGGGAAAGCGGCTGACCGGTATGGTTGGCAAGATGTTCGTTCAGGCGACGTTTGTGGTACAAAATCTCTTTGGCCTGAATTTCAATATCGGTTGCTTGTCCTTGAGCTCCGCCTAGAGGTTGATGGATCATAATCCGGGAGTGAGGCAAACTCATCCGCTTGCCTTTAGCGCCGGCACTCAACAGAAAAGCGCCCATGCTGGCTGCCAAACCGAGACAAATAGTGCAAATGTCGGGGCGGATGTGGTTCATCGTGTCAAAAATGCCCATACCTGCTGTTACCGAACCCCCTGGGGAGTTGATATAGAGGTAAATATCTTTCTCCGGGTCTTCGGCGTCTAAAAATAGCAATTGGGCAACGATCAGGTTAGCCAAATCTGAGTCAACCTGTTGGCCCAAGAAGACGATGCGATCGCGCAGGAGTCGCGAGTAAATGTCAAAGGCGCGTTCGCCGCGACCGGATTGTTCTATAACTGTTGGGATCATTGACGCCTGCCTGCCTATTACGTATCTTTTTTTAATTTTAGCGATTAGGGCTCAGTTATAGTTAGCGATCGGTGGCGGGCGATCGAGAAATCGGCAAAATCCTTTATTTGGAACGGATTGGGGCGGTCATTGGGGAAATTGTGGCGGGGGTGCGATCGGAAATCCGATCCTGCAGGCGATCGATGTTGAGGAAGCGGACATCAATAAACGTTGTTATGTGGCGATCGTATCATTGCCAGAACTGAAATCGCTCGATCGCCGCTGACACTAGGAAAATGGTCTAAAAATTCATCGACCGAATCACCAGCTTCGAGATAATCAAGTAGAGTCTCGATCGGGACGCGAGTGGCGATTAAGACTGGATTTCCCCCTAAAATATCGGGGTCGCTATGAATGATAGGTAGTGTGGATGTCATATAAAAATTTTTGGGAGTCATGAATCTGATGACGGTGGGCGATCGTCCAATTCTACTAAAGTTAGTTTTACACAGGCGCGAACAGCACTCCAATCACGTTCGGATAAATGCCCTATCAAAATCAGGTTGGCAGAAGGCGGTAAAGTAAGAATGAAACTGCGGAAAACAGATACAATTCTCAAACCTACGGATGCCCAATCTTGCAGAGTATAGTCAGTAGAGCCAAGATTTGTTGTCTGGGTAGTGATTAACCCAACTATGAAATCAGGGCGGTTTCTATGATAAGTAGTCGAGGACAAAACCACAACAGGGCGACGTTTAACACCTGTGACACCAGGAAAATCTGCTGTTACTACATCACCAGGATTGAATTTCACTAATCCATCTCCTCACTCTCCGGGAAAAGTGTAGCTGCGTATTGCAAAGAAAAGGTTGTTACATCGAAACAATCTTCCTCACTCCAGGTATCACTTTGTTCGACGACAGCGACATTATGCTGTGATAACTCGTTGAGGATCAGAGTTGCCAAGCGTAACCGTTCCGTTGGTGACAAAGTGTGGACAACTTGAATATAGATTTCTTGAGCTGTAGTCGGCATAAAAAATCCTCCTGCCTTAAATTGTAACCTAAACAGGCGTCCCGATCGGAAGATATCCCTTTTCTCATATCATTAGAAGAGGTATATCCACTACAGACGAAACTACTCAAATTTTAATCGCCCAACGACGGCGGTACATTCCATACAAAATTAACCACCAAAATAATACCGCAGTCACCGCAAATGCTAGAGAACCATTCAGCGGCCCCGCCCACGGCACAAACCAGTTTTCATAAATCCAACTGTAAGTTGTTGGAGCATTTTCACCAGTACCGATATGAGTTTTCAACAGGATTCTGGCGACAATACCGGAAGCAACAAACAGAAAAATTGCATTCAATCCCATGATTTCAAACGGTTTCCCCCATTTCCAATCCTGCACTTCAATTGTTTCGTAGCAAAATGCTAGCAATAGTAAAGCCCAACCAGCAGTAAAAACTACATAAGAACTTGTCCAAAGTTGTTTGTTTATCGGAAATAAAAATCCCCACAAGTGGCCGATTACCACGCAACTGAGACCGCAGATTGCTAAGTTGATACTGGTGCGGGTTTTGATTTGCTGTACTCGCAGCCATTCTCCGGTAAAGTAGCCTGTGAGGACTGTGACAACTGCGGGTAAAGTGCTCAACAATCCTTCTGGATCGAAGGGGCCGCCTTTGTACAGGTGTTGGCTACCGAGAATTAGCCGATCGACATATCCTCCTAGATTCCCTTCTGGCGTGAGTTCGCCTGCAGTGTACCCCCCTACAGCAAATACGGTTAGTGCGCCCCAATAGCCCAAAAGCACGGCCACAGCGAGCAGTTTTTGATTGCGGGGGGGAAGGTTGAGAATAGCGATCGCACTGATGAAATAAGCTAAGCCGATGCGCTGCAATACTCCCATGATGCGGATTTTACCGAAGTTTTCCACTGGGGCGCTGTTGAGAAGTACGTCAAGGGCGATCGAAGATGTATTTAGCAGCAATCCTAATAGAAATAGAATCGCGGCCCTGCGCGCAATTCGCCAGTAAATATTTGAAGAAGGAAGAAGGAAGAAGGAAGAAGGAAGAGGGTTTTTGGCGGATTCTGATTTTTCCTTTGTTTGTGTAATTTTTGAGGTTTCTATTCCGGTTTTTGGATAATTTTGAAGATATTTAGGCAGCGAGAAAGACATCGCGCAGCCAACGATGAACAAGAAAAACGGAAATACTAAATCTGTCGGGGTGCAGCCGTGCCATTCTGCGTGCTCTAGCGGCGGATATACCTGTTTCCAACTACCGGGGTTGTTCACTAGAATCATCGAGGCGATCGCAATTCCGCGAAAAACATCAAGGGATGTGAAGCGCATAAATTAAGTTATTTGTTAACTGTTCACTGTTCACTGTTCACTGTTCACTGTTCAGTATCTTAGCTGATGCCCATTCCCTAATTCTTTTTGGCCCCATGCCCCATGCCCTATTCCCTATATCTCTATCCCTTCCAGAGTCATAATGACTGCATTCTTCATCAACATATCGCAGCGTTCTGCATAAAAAGATGCTGCCTTATCATATTTGTTGATTTGCAAAACGCGCAAAAACATTTGCCTTGCTTGCGCGAATTGCTGCTGGTAGTGAAAAAAAATTCCCTGTTCAAAATAAGTTTGAGTTTGTGCTTTTAGTTCGATCATTGTCGGCGAGTCGCCATCGTAAATTTCAAATACAGCAACAGGTGTTTGTTTTCCTTTGACTTGAACGCGATCGAGAAACCGGCACTTGTAATGTTGAGGATCGTCTATTCGGCAAAGGGTTTGGACACTAGCTACAATAGCAACTCCATAAAGCTTTGTCAATCCTTCCACGCGGGAAGCTAAATTAACGGCATCAGAAATCACCGTACTTTCCATTCGTTCCGCTTCGCCAATCGTACCTAACATTAAAGTCCCCGTATGCAAACCAATCCCTATCGAAATAGGTTGATAGCCACTGTTTTGCCTGTGTCTATTATAAATTTTCACTTGATGCTGCATCTCAATTGCTGCTTGCACAGCATCTTCAGCCCTGTTAGGAAACAAAGCCATAATCCCGTCACCAATGTATTTATCTATAAAACCGTTATACTCGCGGATAACTGGGCCAACTCGACTTAAGTAAGAGTTAAGAAATTCAAAATTTTCTCGGGGAGACATACTTTCTGACAGACTTGTAAATGAGCGAATGTCGGCAAACATAATCGTCATTTCTGCTTGTACAGAGTCTCCTAGTCTGGCATCAACGATGCTTTCTCTTTTGAGAAATTTCAAAAATTCACGGGGTACAAAACGGGCTGAAGCAGCAGCTATTTTTTCTAGTTCGCTTTTGCTGGACTCGATTTGATTGAGTGATCTAAATGCTCTCAGTGCGGTGACTACTGTGGTAAATAATTTTTTATTAGTAAGTTCTGTTTTTGTTTTGTAATCATTGATATCGTAGCTGACAATTACTACATCTTCTGGCACTTGTCCGGGCTGTCCAGTGCGTAAAATAATTCGCACAATTTGATTATTTAAAATATCGCGGATGTATTTAACTACTTCCAAGCCTGCTTCTTCTGTTTCCATAACTACATCGAGTAAAATTAATGCTATGTCGTAGTTATTTTGGATTATTTCTTTGGCTTCTTTTCCTGAGTACGCGCTGATAAATGTTATACTTTTACCTTCAAACTTAAAATCGTTTAACGCTAGTTTAGTAATATTATGAATTTCTATTTCATCATCTACAATTAATATTTTCCAACTTTCTTCTAGCGGTTGTTGTTCCGCCTCGTCTTCCTCGGCAAATATTAATTCATCGTCGCCCGCCGCGATTAATTCGTCATCGCCTGCAGCCAACAGGTTTTTACTAGCTTCTGACATATATCGTTCTCCTATATAAAACTTATATCCATGTTGGCGGTCTAATAACTAACTGCTCATTTTAGCGGGAAATTCAATCATAAATCTTGTCCCTTTATTTAGTTGACTTGTGCAGCTAATTGTGCCTTTTAGTTTTTGAGTAACAAGGTTATAAATAATGTGCAGTCCCAATCCCGTGCCTCCCTGACCTCTTTTGGTGGTAAAAAACGGTTCAAAAATTTTACTGAGATTTTCTGGGTCAATTCCTTTGCCGTTATCGGCATATTCAAATATTAGCCGATCGCCCTCTAGTTTGAAATCAAAAGCCAGAACTCCTTCATCTTCTCCATCGTAGGCGTGAATTAGGGAATTCAACACCAGATTTGTCACAATTTGACACACTACGCCGGGGTAACTGTCCACTACAATATTTTCATCACACTTAATCTCTATTTTGTGCTTAGTTCTTTTGAGTTTGGCACTTAAGGATGTCAAAATTTCCTCTAGATAGTTTTTAACATTAAACGTGCGTTTTAACTCGCTCGACTGATCTACAGCTACTTCTTTAAAACTGTGAATCAAGTCTGCTGCCCGCGTGAGGTTAGATAAGATCATATTACTGCTTTGCATGGCGGTATCCAGAAACTTTTCTAACTCGGAACGTTTGATTTGACCGTTACTGTAAACCTCAAAAAACTTTGTGGCTTTTTCCGCAAGCAGGGAGGCGGCGGTGATGCCGATGCCGATGGGAGTATTGATTTCGTGGGCAACACCTGCAACCAACCCTCCGAGGGCAGCCATTTTTTCCGATTCTACCAGTTTATTTTGAGCTGATTTTAAGTCTTCTAAAGTTTGGGAGAGTTCGGAGGTACGCTGCTGTACTAAATTTTCGAGATTCAGATTGAATTGGTGCAAGTTGGCGTAAAGTTGGGCATTTTCGATGGAGATAGAAATTTGAGAAGACAGCAGTTTTAATATTTCTAACCTGTCTTGGGTAAAAGCGCCTGCGGTCAGATTGTTTTCTAAATATAGAATCCCAGTGAGTTGACCTTGATTAATTAACGGAGTGCAAAGAATTGATTTAGGTTGAACCGCCATTATATAGGGTGTGCGAGTAAATTGTCCTTCGCGGCTGGCATCGTTTAAAACTATACTTTCCTGGGTGCGGGCGACGTAATTCACAACTGCAACTGCCAGCAAAGTTACTTCTTGATCGTCGGCTACAAAATCTATCGCAATTGATTGCATGACAGCAACGCGATCGACATCTACAGATCCTGATGCTTCAATCACCCATTGACCCTCTTTTTCTAGTATTAAAAACCCTCGTTGCCCCCCGGCATTTTCAATAACAATTTTCATCATTTTTGCCAGCAGTTTGTCTAGAACTATTTCGCCGGCTAAGGTTTGCGATGCTTTCACTGCGGTAGTCAAGTCTAGCACGCCTGCAGCGTCGTTCGTAGTGGAAGAAGCGCTGCTGGTAGATTTGTGAGTTTCAATATTAGTTGAAATCGAGCCGGAAGTTAGCAAGTGCGAGTATTTCGATTCTAAATGCGCTGCTTTGGCTGTTGCTCCCCAGCGCTGATAGCAATAACGCGCTTCTGTCAAGTAAGTTTTAGCATTTTTTTCTCGTCCTATGGATAGATAAAATGCTCCTGCCAATTCTGCTGCTAGTGCTTGTACTTGTATGTATCCGTTTTCTTCGGCTCCGTCAATTGCGCGATCGTAATATTCCATTGCTCTCTCAACATTGCCCAAAACACGCGCTTTTTCTGCCGTAAGTAAGTCGCATTTGGGCTGAAGATTCATCGGCGCAGAAAGCGCTTTTTGTTGCAGTTTTTTTCGGTTACTCACAGCGTAAAAAATATGCTCTTCTTGTTCCTCTTCTGTTGCCGATGGATAGGCAGCTAGGCGGGCTAGAGAATCGTAAAACTGGTATTCAGAAACATTAATAAAGCCTGCAACTCCGTCTAAATATACTTCGGCTTGCGCTGAATTTTCTAGCGCTGTAGCGGTATCTCCAAATAAATAGGCTAGTATTAATTTTTGCAAATAAAAGTGCTGTAGTCCCACCCGATCGTTAGCTTCCAACAGCAGCGACAGCAATTTTTCTTCGCTGTATACTTCACCTAATACCAGGTGTGGGCTTTCCAATTTTCCCATCAATTGCAAAATAGTTTGCCGATATATTTGATTCCAAGTCAATACAGTGTCTTGCTTGAGTTGAAACAACAAATGGTTGTAAGTTACCATTCTCCGTTCCAGTTGTGGCAATTCTTGACCGATGAAATACAAAGACTGACAAATATTTACGGCTGAATATCCAACAGATTCTAAATCCCCATTTTCTAGCGCGCTTTGATAAGCCTCCTCTAATAGTGGCAATGAGTCTTTAACGTGATGCTTGCCGTTCATCAAAATAAATGCTACTAAATTAAGCGTTTTGCTTTTGAATTCTAACGCATTTAATCTATCGCTCAAATTTAAAGCTAATTGACCAAAGCGATCGCCCGATTCAATATCTCTAACTATTCCTCTTAAAATTGCTCCGTAATTAGCATAACCGAAGGCAGAAAAAGTAGAGTTTCCGTAATTAATAGATAAATTAACTTGCTCGCACACAATCAGTGGCAGCAGCACAGGTTCAACTATAAATGTAGCTGACAACATACTGGAAAGCACGCGCATAGTTGCTAATTTGTGCGGATTTGTCATAATTGGCAAGTCAATTAAATCTTCTATTTTTTTTTCTGTTAAATAAGCTGCAGTTTTAGCCATTGCTTGCTGAATGTGGAGGGGAATCGGCGATTCGGGAAATTGGATTCCTAACATTTTTAGTGCTTCCCGACCAATTTTTACCGATTCTTGGAGTTTGGTTTGCATCGCACAAGCTATGATTCTGATTTCAAACACTTTGATTTTGTCTAGTTCATTTGTTGCGTGTTGCAGGACAATTATCGCCCATTTTTCCATTGGTTCAAAGTCGGTATTCAGGTAAGCAGCTTCTGCTGCTGACTCGTAGAGTGCCAGAGTTAAGTCGTAGTCAGTTTGCCAACTTTGGGGAGGAAGCAGTTCAATACCTGCAGTTAAATATTTGAGGGCAAGTTCGTAAGCTGCACTTGCTTTTGCTTTGCGGCCAGCAATTAAATTTAATTGGCATAATTGAAATTGTTCTAATTGGCTGCTGATAATTTCTTTCGCTAAATTTAGTTGGTTTACGGTATCAAAAATATGCTCTTCTAATTGCTCTGGCGGTGAATTATGCAGGAAAAAGTTGCCTATTTTGAGATGGATTTTTTGTTTTTCATAATCGGATATTAAAGCATAAGCTGCTTGCTGCACTCGCTCATGCAAAAATTTGTAAGTGGCGCTAGGAATATCAGCCACTGGTAGGGAAAATTTATCGGTAAAGTCTCTAGATATTGTGTCTGTTACTTCTGTGCTTGCTGCTAGTGCTATCGAAATTTTGTAGGCGTTATTCACGAGCAAAATCAGACCGGACTGAAGTGCCTCCCCGAGGTCTGTTGCTGCGGACGCCAGAGGTTTATCGGCGATTGTCGAGAGAATTTTTAAATCAAATTTGTTCCCGATACAAGCGGCTAATTTAAGCAGTTCTTGGGTATTCTCTGAAAGCTTCTGAATGTTATCTATCATTAATTCTACAACATTGTCAGTTATTCCCATTTCTTGTATTTGTTCGATATCCCACTGCCACTCGCCGATAATTTGGCATTTTTTCACAATTCGCTCTGAGATTGGTTGCGCTAATCCCGACAGTTTAGGTTCAGCTAACTCGACCAAATTCTCAGAGGATGAAAGTTTAAATTGAATTAAACCTTTTGAGTAAATGAATTTTATTAATTGAGTTAAAAAGAAGGGATTTCCAGCGGTTTTTTGCCAAAGCAATTCTGCTAAACTTAGGGATTTTTCTGGGCCGCAGTTCAAAGTATCGGCAACAAATTGGTTGACGCTACTTATATCTAAAGGCGAAAGGGCGATCGCCCTCACAGTCCCGCCTGCTTTTTTAATTGCTTCGGCGGTCAGCGTTAGGGGATGATTTGCATCTACTTCTTGCTCTCTATAAGCTCCAATTATTAATAAATATTGAGTTCCCAGGTCAGTTGCTAGCAGTTCTATTAACTTGAGAGATGCTGAATCGACCCACTGCAAGTCGTCCAGAAAAATTACTAGGGGGTGTTCTTTTTGAGCAAAGACGCGGATGAAGTTTTGAAATACTAAATTAAAGCGATTTTGAGATTCATTTGCTCCTAAATCTGGGACGGGGGGCTGCGGCCCAACAATTAGTTCTAATTCGGGAATAGCTTCAATAATTACTTGGCAGTTACCGCCGAGTGCTTTTAAAATTTTTTCTTTCCAAACATGGATTTCTGCGGTATTTTCGGTGAAAATTTGTCGCAACAAATCTTGAAAAGCTTGGAGCAAAAAAGCGTAGGGAATATCGCGCTTAAATTGCTCAAATTTGCTGTCAATAAAATACCAGTTTTCCGGCCGAATCGGCTTGTAAACTTCATATACTAACGACGATTTGCCCACACCTGCAGAACCAGCAATCAGCACAATTTCTGTATTGCCTCGCCTCATCCGCTGGAAGATACTGAGAAGCATATTAACTTCTGCTTCTCGCCCGTAAAATTTTTGGGAAATTTGCAGGTGACTTGACTGATCTTGCTCGCCGAGGGTTATGTGGGAAATTTCGCCTGTAGTTTGCAGTTGATCGAGACAATTTTCCAAGTCGTACAAAAGTCCAAAAGCACTTTGATATCTGTCTTCGGCGGTTTTTGCTAAGAGTTTTATGACGATATCGGAAACGACTTGAGGAATCTCCTTGGTTTTTACTTGATTGATTCTGCCTTCGATGCTTCTGCTTTGTACTTTTTGCTTTCTGTTTTCACAAGGAGAAACGGGCGTTTTGGCAATATGGGAGTGTACTAATTCCATAGGATCGATCGCCTGAAAAGGCAATTCGCCACAAAGCATCTCATAAAAGGTGACACCTAAAGAATAAAAATCGGTACGGTAGTCGATCGCCCGATTCATGCGTCCCGTTTGTTCAGGAGACATATAGGCGAGAGTGCCTTCGAGTAAATGGGGATGGCTGGGGGCGAGGTTTTCGCCCGGTAGCAGGGAGGCGATCGCAAAATCAGCTATCTTGACATCTCCTGTCTCGATATTGACAATAATATTGCTGGGTTTAATATCCTTATGGATGATGTGGTGTTCGTGGAGTTGCCCAATAGTTTCTGCTAGTTTGATGCCAATATGCAGAAATTGTTGTAACTCTAGCTGGTTGTTGCTGAGAAAGTCTTTTAGGGAAATCCCACCAAAATCTTCTAAAACTAAAACAGGAAAGTGATTGTAGGTTTCTATTTTGTAAAGCTTGACTATTCCGGGTAAATTCAAATTTTTAAGAAGTTCGGATTCGTGCAGCAGTTGGGAGATTTGCGCTGGGCTAGGGTATGGAGGCATGAGAGTTTTGAGGATGACGGGTTTTTGTTCCTCAAGCAGCAGACCTCGATAAATAACTGTGTGAGAGTTTGTATAAAGTTCTCCGTCAATGCGGTATCCCGGAATAGAAATCATGATAGTTGGGGGTAATTTCAAAGATGCGGTTATACAATTTTAGATTTTAGATTTTAGATTTTAGATTGGAAATGATTGATGATATAAGGGTTTGGATTGCGGGCTGAGAGTTGCATTCTTTTTGACCACAAGTATTATTAAGTAAGTGGAAATACATATCGTCTGTCGAGTGCGGTTTTTACGGCAGTAAACTGGCTACTATTCTATAGCTTAACTAAATTCATCCCGAAAGAGTCCTCCTAGATACTTTTTTTGTCGCTTATTTAGTTATCTATATTTTAGTCTTCAAAAAATCAGAAGTCGCACTTTGCTATCCCGCCAGTGCCAAAATAAACGGGTGCGTGCAAATCAACAGCTAAAATCTAAAAAAATCATGCAGAATATAACTGCCTCAAATCCAGCTAATGCGACCGATCGCGCTTTTGGCACCGCAGACATTCAATTGCTGGTAGTGGATATAGACGGCACGATCGCAGGTTTGTCAAATACCATCCGAGAACCAGTCAAGCAGGCAATTTTGGCTGCCGAGTCGCGGGGAGTGAAAGTGGCCGTCGCTACGGGCAGGATGTACCGTTCAGCTTTGCGTTTTCACCGCGACATCGGCTCAACCTTGCCACTGATTTGCTACCAGGGCGCATGGATTCAAGATCACGCTACTCAAAAACGGCTGCGGCACTTGCCGCTGTCGAAACAAACTGCTCTGCAACTGTTAGACCATTTTGAAGAACCGCATTTGCGACCGCTGCTTTCGATCCATTTCTACATTGACGACCAACTTTACGTGCCGGAAATTACCCCAGCTACCCGAATTTATGCCGAACGATCGGGCATTGAACCAATGGTGATTAAAGATTTGCGGCGAGATCTTCCGGGGGAACCCACGAAAGTTTTGGCATTGTGCGAGAATCCGGGGGTACTTGACGGCTTGCTCAGCAGTATGCGGCAGCGCTACACGCCTGCGGAGCTTTATTTGACTCGATCCGTTGCTACTTTTTTTGAAGCTACGCATCCTTTGGCAAATAAGGGAGATGCGGTGCAGTATTTAGCGGAGGAACTTTTGGGTTTACAGGCGGCGAATGTGATGGCGATCGGTGACAATTTTAATGATGTGGAAATGATTGCCTACGCGGGCGTGGGCGTGGCGATGGGCAATGCTCCTGATGGCGTGAAGGCTGCTGCTGATTGGGTGGCGCCGGATGTGGAGGAAGATGGGGTGGCGGCTGCGATCGAACAATTTGTTTTGGGCGATCGTTGATATTTGTAGCACAAATACCGCAGGGGCGGGTTTAGCGGCGACATTTGAAAAAAATGTATATCAACCCGCCCCGACCCAGCGACAATTTATTATTATATAACTGTCTAGTTTTGACTTCTATGCAATCAAATTTTGATGATCTAAAAAGATCCACATTTTCAGATTTTTCCCGATCAAGTGGAGTCAATTACTTTTTTTGCAACATCAGAATATTTATTTAACGAACCGCGAAGACGCTAAGAACGAGAAGGAAGAATGGAAGAAAGCGGGGCGGGCTTACAGATATTCTGGATGTAAATTATAGATAATTTAAAACTCTTAAAAATGCCTTGCAACAGAAAAAGCACCGACGACTGGCCGTGTTTCGTCTCGGTGCTTTTTCTGGTTCGCTCCTCACACGTCCATCAATATAGCTGACTCAGTAAATTGTGTCAATACTTTTTACAAAAATTGTTTTTTGAGTCGGCTGCTGCCGGGGTGTCGGTGCGGTGGAGCAAGGCAAAACTCCTGCACTGCAAGGGTTTGACTCGATCGCCCCAGGGTTGGGTTGAGCAGAAAAATTTTACTTCAATTCCAGCAGCCAGTCCAAAATCAGAGCGTTGACTTCACTCGGCCGCTCGTCGTGGGGACAGTGGCCTGTGTTGGGAATTGAAACAAATTTCACTGGTTTATCGTTGCCGGCCAATTGTTGATAAATCTGGCTGCCGGCGATGGGCGTCCAGGGGTCATCTGCGCCCCAAAGTACCAATAACGGACGATCGACTTTGGGCAGCAATTCTGAGGGTTGAGGGCCTGGAGGGGCTGTGAGAATCGAGGCGAACACTTGTTGAGCTCCGGACTCGCAGGAGGGGGCGTGCAGGAGTTCTACGAGTTCGTCAGTGATGGCTTCGCGGTTCCCGTAGACTTGGCGCAGGGTGTTGCGGATGCGGTGTTTTTGGCGGATGTTGTTGAATACAAAGGGGCCGATCAGGGGCGATCGAACTAATTTAGTAAAAGTCCCCATCACTACTCGCAGCGGGAAATTCAGTTCGTCTGGCCGATGGTTGAGCCCGCCAGCACAGTTGATTAAGACACCGCCGGCTGATATTTCTGGATGGTTGGCGACTACCATCAAACTCAGCAAAGCGCCGATCGAATTCCCGACAAATACCGCCGGTTCTAGTACCAGATCCGCCCAGAAATCAGTCAGCAATTCTTCCCACAATTCCAGAGTGTAATCTAGGGCTGGTTTGGCGGAAGCACCGAATCCCAGCAAGTCCAGCGCAAATACACGATAGCCGCCGGCCGCGAGTACGGGGATATTTTGCCTCCAATGTCCGATCGAAGCCCCAAATCCGTGAATCAAGATCAGAGGGCGGCCTGTTCCTTGGACGGTATATTGGATTTTGTGACCTTTCCAAGTCCAAATTAGCTTTTCAAAACTTGTTGCAGATACTAATTGTTGTGCAGTCACGGCTATTATGTAAAGTTTCGTTAACTACTTTCATCATAGCAGTAGTCAGTAGTCAGTAGTCAGTAGTCATGAATTATTGGTTATGTGTTATTGGTTATGTGTTATTGGTTATTGGTTATTGGTTATTGGTTATGTGTTATTGGTTATTTGTTATTGGTTATTTGTTGTAATGCCCAATGCCCAATGCCCCATGCCCAATGCCCCATGCCCAATGCCCCATGCCCGATGCCCCATGCCCCATTCCCAATTCCCAATTCCCAATTTTTACTTTTTTCCTAGCAACCAATAAGTCATCATATCCCCCTTACCTTTTACCGGAATGACGCCTCGCCTCTCAAACAAATATTTATCTTTCAAAAGCTCATAAGTAACATCAGTAACTTGAATTCTGCCGGCAAAACCCGTAGCTTCCATCCTCGCCGCTACATTCACCGTATCTCCCCACAAATCATAAGTAAACTTGCTCACACCAATTACTCCCGCAACCACCGGCCCGGAATTGATGCCAACGCGAATTGCCAGTTTTTCCCCTGTCTCAGCGCACAACTTTGCTATTTTTGCCTGCATTCCCAGGGCCATTTGGGCGATCGCCTCGGCGTGATCCTGTCTCGGTGTAGGCAATCCCCCGACTACCATGTAAGCATCGCCAATAGTCTTAATTTTCTCCACACCGTACTTTTCCGCTAACTGGTCGAAGTGCGAAAAAATTACGTTCAAGCGCTTTACCAACTCGGTGGGAGACATTCTCGCCGACAACTCAGTAAAGCCAACAATATCAGCAAATAAAACACTTACTTGGGCAAAACTGTCGGCGATCGTGCTTTGCTCTGCCTTCAAGCGTTCTGCGATTGGTTTGGGTAAAATATTTAACAGCAACTTCTCGCTTTGTTCTTGTTGAACTTTTAGCGCTTCTTGCGCTAATTTACGTTCTGTAATGTCAGAAACAGTACCCTCATAGTAGATCAGATTACCTTTTGAATCTCGAACAGCCCGAACATTTTCTGACACCCAAATCCGGCGCCCGTCTTTGCGACATACCATAGATTCAAACCCCGAAACGGCATTTTCAGTATCCATAGCAGCCACAAATTCGAGGCGGCGTTCTGGGTCAACGTAAAGTTGCTGAGCAATATTTTTAATCTCGGACATCAGTTCTTCTGGGGATTCGTAACCGTATAATTTTGCCAAAGCTGGATTAGCGCTGAGATAGCCTCCTGAAGGCGTGCTTTGAAAAATGCCTTCCATCGCATTTTCTACAATGCTGTGATATTTTTCTTGAGCGATACGCAGCAATTCTTCTGCTTGTTTGCGCTGAATCAAAGAACCTAATTGAGTGCCTACCGCATTAAAAACGTCTATAAATCGTGCATCTTTCCGGCCAGACGAAATTTTAAAGAAAACTAGGACTGCCAATACTTCATCGTCTACCAAAATCGGCACGCCAAAACCCGCTTTGAATCCAAGTTCTAGTGCTATTTGACTTCGGAGAAAATGGGGGTATCCGCGGGTAATATCTTCTACCCATTCCGGTTGCTTGGATGCCCAAACTCGTCCTGGCAGCCCTATATTCATGGCAAATGTCAGTTGTTCGCTTTGCTTGCGGAACGCATCCATCCTCGCGTTGCTGGCATACCAGCCCCTGGCAGATTGCAGCACAGTTCCTTCTGCATCGGGAATCCAAGCTTCTCCTACATCCCATCCGATTGTTTCCCCAACTTGGTGCAAAATTACTTCTAAAGCTGAGTGAAAGTCTACAGCTTCGCCGATCGCCCGCGTAGTTTCCAGCAAAAACCGGATTGATTCTTCAGCCCGCTGCCGTTCTGCAATTTCTTCCTGCAATCTAGAATTGCGATCGTGCAGTTCCCTAGCTTGCAGTTGCAGTTTGGATTGCAGCGAACGAAGGGAAAGTTGGTTTTGGACGCGGGCTATAACTTCTTCTACTTGAAACGGTTTAGTAATATAATCCACTCCTCCTACTTGAAAAGCTTTAACTTTTTCCAGCACGTCATCTAGCGCACTAATAAAAATTACCGGAATATCTTGAGTTTTTTCGCTTAACTTTAACTGCTCACAAACTTCATACCCGTTCATTTGCGGCATATTAATATCTAGTAAAATTAGATCGGGAGGAGATATTTGTGCCCCTTGCAAAGCCAAGTGTCCGTTAATAGCCTTCCTGACATGATACCCGTAAGATGTCAGCATAGTGGATAAAAGTCGCAAATTATCCGGCATATCGTCAACTATTAGAATGTCTTTAGGAGTCGCTGGTAAGGGATGGTCGTTCATCATAATATAATTGAGTTAAATCGATAATGATATCTATCCGAAAATTATCGACTAAATCTGTTAAAGCGTTAGCGAGATTTGCCTCAGTTTCGGGAATTTCCTCGATCAGTTCGAGGATGCGGTTGTCGTCAACACAAAGTGCTGCTTGGTGCAACTCGACCACCCAGTCTGTGGGCATTACGCTCAAATCCTCGGTGGTCAAACTTTTAAGCAGCGTCGGTGTTGAAAAAGAAGTAGATAAGTTTTCTTTCTCATAAATATAACGCAGGTTGAGATGATCCGCTATCTTTTCAAAGAGTACCTCTTCCCGAAATGGTTTACATATCAAATCGTTACAACCAGCAGATAAAATTATTTGTCGCTGCTCATCAAAAGCACTGGCAGTCAAAGCAATAATTATTGTTTCTTTACCTTGTAGAGTTTTCTTAATCTGTCTTGTCGCTTCATACCCATCCATCACGGGCATCAGCATATCCATTAAGATCATGTGTGGCTTCCAAGTTGAATGCAAAGCAATTGCTTCTTGACCGTTAGTTGCTTCGCGGACTTCAAATCCCAGGGGTACCAGCAGCTTAAGCAGCAGTTGTCGATTTTCCGCTACATCTTCAACTATTAGTATCCGATAAGTATCTTGTCCGGCTTCTAAAGCAATAACTTGTTTAATCGGCGGTTTTTCTTGTTCATCACTTTCTGTTACTAGGTTAACCCAGATATTAAAGCTAAAAATTGTGCCTTGGTCGAGTTTGCTTGCAACAGCAATATCACCTCCCATGATTCGGACAAACTGTTGGCTAATCGGCAACCCCAGACCTGTTCCCTGCATGGATTTGCGACCACTTTCAGTTTGTACAAAGGGCTTAAATAATGTGGAAAGTTCCAAGGGAGAAATGCCGGGGCCTGTGTCGGCAATTTCAAAATACAATTGGGATTTTTTTTCTTCTGTAGCGTCTTTTTCAGCTTGGCTGCTGACGCGCAAAGTCACGGTTCCCTGCTGAGTAAATTTAATCGCATTGCCGACCAGGTTAATTAAAACTTGCCGCAATTTAGCTTCGTCTGTTTGAATGTACTGCGGCAAATCATCGGCCTTTTCAAAGATTAGATGCAAACCTTTTGAGTTGGCTTTTAGTTGCAGCATTTCTTTGAGACTGTTGAGAAGGTTGTAGAGATTGAAGCGGCTGGGATTGATGGTAATTTGACCTGCTTCTATTTTGGACATTGACAAAACATCATTAATGAGCTCTAGCAAATGTTCGCCACTGCGGTTAATGATTTCTATGTATTCTTTTTGTTCTTCCGTGATAGAACTGTTGCGGGCCATGACTTGGGAAAAACCGAGAATGGCGTTGAGAGGTGTGCGGAGTTCGTGGCTCATGGAAGCTAGAAATTGGCTTTTGGCGCGGTTGGCAACTTCGGCGTTTTCTTTGGATTTAATCAGTTCCATGGACTGCCTTTGAGTGCGGGCGAGCAATTCCGCTTGCTGTAATGCTACTCCTAGCTGAGTACCTACATCAACTGCAACGTTGATTTCTGCTTCACTCCACTGGCGGGGAGCAGAATTTTGATAGGATGCTAGTAATCCCCAGAGCTTTTTGCCGGAGAAAATTGGTACAATAATGTAGGATTTAGCTTGAAATTTTTCTAGCAATTGGATATAACAATTATCGAAACCTTGCTGGTAAATATCTGGGACACAAAGGTAAGTTGTACCTCGGCTGTAGGCTCCGCCTTGGGTTTGTTGCAAATAGGTATCGCGTACTTCTTGTGAGGGGCTATCTAATTCTTTGACGACGCAACGGTCGCTGTTTAAAGCGCCTTCAGTAAGGTGAGAATCGATCTCCTGTGATTGGATGAAAGAAACCCACTTGCGGTCAAGGGATTCGGCTACAAATTCGCCACTCCAGTCTGGATTGAAACGGTAAATAGCGACTCGATCGCACTTCATTGTTTGGCGCAATTCTCGGGTTGTGGCGTGAAAAATTTCTCGGATATCTAAAGTCTGCCGCATTCTTTCAATGATGCGGGCGATCGCTCTTTGTCGTAAAGCACTTTCTTGCAGTTCGGTTTCTGCTTGCTTGCGTTCGGTAATATCTACAGCCATTAAAGCAATGCCGATCGCTGTACCGTTATCGTCAATTAGCTGAGTATTGTACCACTCGCAGATGATAATTCTGCCGTCTTTGGTCAGATTTTCGGTAGTGCCGCTGGATTTGGCATTCAAGTCATGATTGAAAATCTCAGATAATTGCGGGTGGTAGCTTTCAGGTACGATCAAATCGGAGGCGACTCGACCAATCGCTTCTTGCTCACTGTAGCCAAAAATAGCCACGGCTGCGGGATTCCAAGTGATAATTTCTAAATTGAGGTTTAACTCGATAACTGCGATCGGCGTTTGCTGCAATAAAAATGAGATTCTTTGTTGGGATTCTAGCAGTTTTTCTTCGGCTAATTTGCGGTCTGTGATGTCATTAGCAGTGCCGAGAATTTGTTTGGGTTTACCATCGCTTGTTCTGAGAAATACTGTATCCCAACTGTGCATCCACCGCCATTCACCGTTTTTGTGTTTCATTCGGTATTGACATTCAATGACATCACCGTCTTTGGCTTGATCTACTTTTTGGATGCTTTCAAAAAAATTTGGCAAATCGTCGGAGTTGAGCAGAATTGGCATCATTGCTGTACCCATATCTTGTATTTCTTGGGCTGTGTATCCGAGCATCGTCGAAATTTGTCGGTTGCTGTAGACATTCCGCTGTTCAATTAGATCGTAAACGTACAACAGGTTGGGATTGGAATCGGCGATAGCTTGAATGAAGTGCTGGCTCTCTCTGAGTGCGGATTCTGTTTGTTTGCGAACGCTAATATCTCGCGCCACGATAATCACTGAATCTGCAGTCAGCGGAGAAACTTTAGCGTCGAGGCAAACGTCGCGCTCTCCGACTTTAAAGCTATATTCAACATTAATGCTTTGCTTAGTTTTTAGAGCTTGTTGGATGGCATTTAATACTAAATCTGCTACAGGTTTAGGCAAGACTTCATGAGCGGTTTTGTTAATCATTTCGCTGGGAGGTTTCACCAAATTTGTTGATGCTGTCGGGGCAATTTTGATGCAGCGCCCTTCTGAATTTCTCACTAAAACTGTGTCAGTCATGGCGGCAAAAATCGCCCGCAATTCTGTTTCCGATTCTTGCAGAGCTTGCTCGGCGCGGACACGGGTGCGAATTTCTGCTTGCAGCACTTTATTTTGCCGATCGAGCTGCTGAATTCGGTTTTTTTCTCGTTCGATCAGTTTAGCTTGAGCGATAGCGAGCCCTACTTGAGCCGCCACAGCTTCTAATAAGTCGATTTCCTCGGAAGTCCATTCCCGGTAGCGATCGCACTGGTGCAAACAGATAGCACCGTTTGCCCTGCCTTGGTAAGAAGTGCGAATTGCCAGCATCGATTTTAACCCAACCTTCTGGCAAATCGGTTGAGCCGCTTGCAACAGAGGGTCTGAATAAACATTGTTGGAGGCGATCGCCAGATCTTGTATCATCATTTGTATGACGTGAGGATTACCCCAAATTGGAACAGGTACGTTCCGAATAGATTCGCAATCGGGTTCGAGATACTCTGCCGCCAGAGGAATATCAACTTGAGGGCTAGTAACGTAAGTATGAATCAAACACCGATTGACGCAGAATGCCAGACCGATTTGAGTAGCAGCTATTTGAAATATTTGTTCTGGCTGCAAGCTGGAGCGAATTTCTTGAGTTATTTTTGCGATCAGCAATTCTCGCTGCACTTGCCGTTCTAAAGCAGCTTTAGCTCCAGCCATTTCTATTTCTGCGTGCTTGCGCTCGCTGATATCAAAAAGTACGCCATACCAAACAATATCGCCATTATCACGCATTTCTGGCCGAGAATTAGATTCCAGCCATTTAAGTTTGCCCGACGGTGTAACAATCCGCCATTCACAGGCAAAAGGTTCTAAAGTTTGGGCGCTAGTAGCAATTTGTTTCACCAGATATTCTTGGTCATCTGGATGATTTTGATCGAAGCAAAAGTCGGGATTTTTTAAAATTTCGTCACTCTCTAATTCGTAAATATCTCGACAAGCATAACTAATATATTCAAACTTAAAACTTCCATCAGGCTTCTTCATGAATTGATAAAGAACTCCCGGTATATTGACCGCCAATTTCTGCAAACGCGCTTTGCTTTCCCGGAGTGATTGTTCTGTTCGCTTGCGGAATTCTACCTCTTTTTGCAGTTGGGCATTCTGCTGTTTTAATTGTTTTGATAGCTGTTGTATAGTCAGTTGACTTTCGATCCGCACTAAAACTTCTTCCACTTGAAAAGGCTTAGTAATGTAGTCAACACCGCCGACTTCAAAAGCTTTAACTTTGTGAAAAGTTTCCTCGAACACACTCAAAAAAATAACCGGAATTTCCCTCGTTTTTTCGTTGGATTTAAGTCTAGCACATACTTCATAGCCGTTCATTTTTGGCATAGCAATATCTAGCAAAATCAAGTCTGGGAGAACGGTTAAATTAGCATTGACCGCCATTTCTCCCGAAATCGCCCGCTGAACTTTATACCCTTCTTTCGTCAATATGTTTGATATAAAGCGCAGGTTTTGGGGCTGATCATCAATAATTAAAATGTGAATACTTTCTTTGTCAAATATCATTTTTTGTCGGGTTATGGTGATTTTTTTAGTAATAGCAGCAGATTGATGATTTAATAAATTTAGCGATTCCTTCCGATCCTAATTATTTATTAAACCTTTTCAAACTCAGCAAATAGAGGATTAACTTTAGATAGTAGCCATCAACTAACGCACCTTCTATTTTTTAAACTTATTGGTTGCTTGTCTTAAGTTTGCCACTGAAACTAACCGTACTTAACCACATTTTATTGCCCCCAAAAATCGCCTGATTTTCTGTACAAATTAAGTCTGCCAAAAAAACCATCATTGCTTAGGCACTCCAGACCAAAGTAACCGGGTGTTTTAACTTTGTTCAATGGCTGCGACAAAGTATTTTGGTATAACCCGGTTGATGCGCCCAGGACTGTTTTTTGCTTGACTTTAGGATTAAAACTCCCAGGAGGATAACGCAATTTTCTGGACATTCTGCTGCCACATTCAAAGGGTTTTAGCCGAGATACACACCTGGACATACCACGAGGCAAAGAAACCGTTTTTTTTACTCTTGTCGCTGCAACAAAGTATGGCTGTGAAAAACCTTGGTTTTGACCCAGCCGCCCATCAGTCTTAAGATATTTATAGGTAACTAAGAGTATAGATGCGATCCATCCATTGGCACCCACAGCCTACCATATAAAATATTTTCTCTGTCTTTTCTATGCCAGCAATTCCTTAAGTTTAGCAATATTTTCATTGCTTAAGTAAATTTTAATTTCTAGTTCTTGATCGGATTCCCACAGCAGCAGCAGATTATCTTCGCCCAAGGCGATTTCGGGATTGTTTAATTCAAGTGTTTGATATTTAACTTCGGGAATTCCTACGCGAATTACCAGTTCCGCTTCCAACTGAGGATAGATGTACAATTGCTGTTGCAAGTTGTCAAGTTCTAATTTGTCAACAGTGTTGTTACGTTGGACAGGAGAATCGGGTATGTACCAATAGAGAGTTTCCTCCCGAATTTCAGGATTGACTATCACAAATGTTTCGTCAAAACGCTGGGGATGCCAGTGAATTTCGCTCAGACCGCCGATTTGCGGAATCAGTCGCTCTACCCAGCTAATTTCTTTCCCGTTCAGGTTTGCCCACCACTGACTAATATTATCGAGATTGTCAGCATTTTCGGGGTCGGTGCTGCCGGACTGCCAGACTGTTTTTAGTTGTTGCATATACAGGTTCTCCAGCGAATTTTAATTTGAGATTGCAGGTGTTCAATTGGAGATTCATTCGTTATACAATAATTTTAATGGACTTACCAATTATTTACCACGAAGATTACGTTGCACCTCTGCCATCGGCTCACCGCTTCCCGATGGCAAAGTTTCGGATGCTTTACGAGATGCTGCTCGCGGACGGGGTAGCAGATAAATCGCAATTTCACGCTCCCGAACTTCCCCCTCAAGAATGGATTGAATTAGTCCACGACCACTCCTATGTTCAAGCTTACTGCAACGGGACGCTCGATAACAAAGCGACTCGGCGAATTGGTCTGCCTTGGAGTCGGGCTCTTGCTAATCGCACTTACACTGCGGTTGCAGGAACTGTACTAACTGCCAAGCTCGCTTTAGACTACGGTTTGGCTTGCAATACTGCGGGCGGAACTCATCACGCCTTCCCTGCTTTTGGGTCTGGTTTTTGTATTTTTAATGATTTGGCGATCGCCTCTCGCGTCTTACAAAAAAATGGTTTAGTTCGCAAAGTTTTAATTGTCGATTTAGATGTCCACCAAGGAGACGGAACCGCTGTAATTTTCCAAGATGACAGTAGCGTTTTTACTTTCTCGATGCACTGCGAAGTCAATTTTCCCGGCATCAAACAAAAGGGCGATTTAGATGTACCTTTGCCTGTAGGTATGGAGGACGACGAATATTTACAAACCTTGGATAAATTCCTACCAGATTTGCTGTCAAATGTCAAGCCAGATTTAGTTTTGTACGATGCTGGAGTAGACCCTCATCACGGTGACAAACTGGGAAAATTAGCTTTAACTGATACGGGCTTATTTCGCCGGGAAATGCAAGTTTTGATGGCGTGTTTGGCTGGTGGCTATCCCGTTGCCTGCGTGATTGGCGGGGGCTATTGCGATGACGCTAAGGGGTTAGTTTATCGGCATTCGCTGCTGCACCGAGCTGCCAGTCAAGCCTATAGGTAGTATCGACTTTGATCCAGAGGGGCGAGGTTTAAAATTGACTTCAGTATTGTTTGGCGATATGATTCCGTGTTTAGGGTGTCAATTAATACTAAAAACTGGCTAAGCTGTTGTGCATTTAATTTGTATTTTGAGGGTGGGCTTTCGGGCCCAACCCTACTCCCCAAAAGGGGAAAAATTTATTTTACTATGCAATTTAAATGCGGATTAGCTGAAAGTGGTATTAAAATAGATATATCGCATTTAATTGTAGTGTATTTTATGAACTCCAACTCGTTAAATATCACAGAAGATGGAGATAAAGAACCAACTTTGATGCCCATAGACAAGCGCTACCTGCTAGTCCTCAACATCCCATTGTTCTGCGATTTCAAAGGCAGCAGGTATCTCGATTTAATGTGTGTGGGCTAAAGACATAACCCAACACTTCAAGTATTTGAAAAACTTCACGCTAGCATCTCCGTGCGTGCGAGAACCCCCCCCAAAAATACAATAAAGGTGGATTCGGAAACATCATTTGCTGATGCTAAATTTATTGACCTTCCCTCCCCAAATAGCTTTGCCAAAGCAATATTGCTGCTGCCGGCAACGGTTGCCCAGCTTTGGGGCGCGATCGCATCTTCAGATATCGTACATAGTGCCGTAGCAGGCTGGCCGATTCCGATGGCATGGTTAGTGACGCCAATAGTCCTGATACAGCGGAAACCATACCTGCTCATAGTTGAGTCCGCACCGTGGCTGCTGCTGCCGGGCCCCCCTGCTAGCATTAAAGCCAAAATTCAAGCTTACATATACGAAACATATAATCGCTGGTGCATCAACAGCGCCGACTTGACAATCTTTACACAGGCAGAATATCAGCAAAGTTTATTAAACAAACGACACAAGCAAAGTCAGATAATTCATGCTTCGTGGATAGATGAAGAAAATATTATTTCGGAAGCAGAGGCGACTAAAATATGGCACGAAAAACTGTCAGCCTCGCCCAAACAACTAAAAATTCTATTTGCGGGCAGATTGGTTCCAGAGAAAGGCCTGTTAGTTCTCCTAGAAGCAATGAAAGTCTTGGAGGAGGAAAACATTCCCGTCAAGCTGGACATACTAGGTGAAGGCGAACTGTTAAGCAACTGCCAAGCAGCCAGCAAGGCAATGCAAAAATCGGTACAGATAGAAATTTTGGGAACTATTCCTTACGGCAGAGAATTCTTCGGCCGGCTGCAACAATATCATGCTGTTGTGGTTCCCAGTACCTCAGACGAACAGCCCAGAATAGTATACGATGCTTATTCCCAGGCCGTATCGGTACTGGCAAACAACACCGCCGGACTCCGCGACTGTATCGAAAACGTTATCACAGGCTTGATCGGTAATTGCAATGACCCAGTTGATTTAGCAAACTTGCTCAAACAGTCGGGAGAAAACTTGAACCTACTTCAAAATATGGGCATGGCAGGTCTGAAATATGCTCACCGCCTGACTCACGAAGAAATGCACCGGCAGCGGTGGCAGCTTTTGTCAATTATGTTGGAGCAATCAAAAAAGTAAGTAGGTAGGCGCAAATAAACCGGGCTGTGTAACCGAATGTAAAGCTGCCAGAACCTTTGGGATTGCTTCGTTTCACGGAGTGACCCTCGCTTTTGACTACTTGTGTATTTTCCCACTCATGTACTTAGGCGATACCTGCACTCCGGGCGATCGCTCCAGCTTGCCAGATGGATACAACTTGAGCTAAAAAGTTGTTAAACCAACAACGGTACTTATGTCGAAGGCCAGCGAGTCCAATCACCCCTATCCACTGCTGGTTGTCATTGTTAACTACCGAACCTCTAGTTTGACAATAGACTGCTTGCGCTCTCTAGTTAGCGAAGTTCAATCGCTGCCCGGTATGCGAGTTGTAGTTGGCGACAATGCTTCAGGCGATCGCTCCGTCGAAGAAATTAGTAGTGCGATCGCCTCAGAAGGCTGGAATGAATGGGCATCCTTCCTTCCCCTAAACCGCAACGGCGGATTTGCCTTCGGCAACAACGCCGTGATCCGTCCCGCCCTCCAATCCACCAATCCTCCTCCTTACTTCCTGCTGCTCAACCCAGACACCATAGTTCGCCCCGGTGCCTTAAAAGCCCTCGTCGATTTCATGGAATCCCACCCCGAAGCCGGCATCGCCGGCAGCCGCTTGGAAGACCCCGACGGCACGCCCCAAGAGTCAGCTTTTCGGTTTCACAACCTCTTTACCGAACTCGATTTTGGTTGGCGGACAGGCTTTATATCCAAGTTATTAGCCAACTGGGCCGCAGCGCCTCCCATTTCTCAAAAAACCTGTCAAACTGATTGGGTAGCTGGAGCCAGCATGATCGTGCGTCGCGAAGTATTTGAAAAGATTGGCTTGATGGATGAAGCTTATTTCATGTACTGCGAAGAAATGGACTTTTGTCTGCAAGCGAACAAAGCTGGCTGGAGTTGCTGGTACGTACCCGAAAGTCGTGTTGTCCACTTAGTCGGCCAAAGCTCAGGCGTCACTGACACCAAAAAGCCCGCCAAGCGGCTGCCCACCTATTGGTTTGATTCCCGACGTAGGTACTTTATCAAAAACTACGGCTTGGTTTACACAGCATTAACTGATATATCCTGGGCTTCCGGTTTTGCAGCGTGGAGGGTTCGCCGCGTACTTCAAGGCAAACCCGATGGCGATCCACCAGAATTGCTGAGGGATTTTGTATTAAATAGTGTATTTTTTAAGGGGGGTAAGATTGAAAAATCCAAAAACTTTTAAAGGGAGTTGGTAAATCGGTAAAAGCTAACTAAACCAGGTTAACCTAGGCAAGCAAAATATTTTAGGATGCAGCCGAGAAATTAGTATTCTCGATCGATAAAACCGGATTGCTCCTTCCTCAGAAACCTGACAGACCCATTAATATCGTCGGCATCTAGCAATAGAGTAAACAAGAAATAGCGTGAATTAGAGCTTATGGTAACTGAGCAAAACTTAATCACCAGTGAAAATCAAGTAGAAAGCCCCGGCCTGGGATTGTGGCAGCAAATTAAAGAAGACTGGATTGCTCATGGTCGAGATTGGACAAAACCGGGATTTCGCGCCGTAGCAGTGCAGCGTTTTGGCGTCTGGAGAATGCAGGTAGAACCGAAATTACTGCGAGCTCCTTTGAGCATTATTTATCGAGCACTCTACCGAAAAGTCCGCAATAGTTACGGGATAGACTTGCCTTACACTGTGAAGCTCGGTCGTCGCGTAGTGATTGAACATCAAAACGCTATTATTATTCACGGATAT
Source organism: Microcoleus sp. S36b_A4 (assembly GCF_036700645.1). NCBI lineage: Bacteria > Bacillati > Cyanobacteriota > Cyanophyceae > Oscillatoriales > Microcoleaceae > Microcoleus > Microcoleus sp. S36b_A4. The sequence continues at coordinate 59,619 of NZ_JAUBPI010000007.1, forward strand.
TGTACGATCGGCGACGACTGCATTATCCGCCAAGGTGTAACGTTGGGAAACCGCTATTTGGACAAGCCGCTGGAATCCCCTCAATTGGGCGATCGGGTTAACGTCGGCGCTGGTGCAAAAATCCTCGGCAAGGTTAACCTAGGAGACGACGTAAATATCGGTGCCAATGCTGTAGTTTTATCAGATATTCCCGCAGGCCAAACTGCCGTTGGTATCCCTGCCAAAATTATCAAATCCCGGCCTGCTGAAAACAATGCTTAAATCATTTTCTTTCTTATAGATTCTGCTAGCACTCTGCGGAGATTAAATAAATCTCCCTAGTCAAGTTAGAGATTAATCTTAAGATAAACCACACAAATAGGCACAATTGTCTACATCATCAAAAAATTGTACAAACAATGGTTGAGTCAATCACTAAGTCAATCATTTCTGCTACAGAACCAGACTGGAGCCGCGAAAAACTTAGCAAGTGGTGGGAACCCAGTCGCCAACTGCTCAAATCTATCCGCAACTATCAAAAGTGGCAGCAGCAGGGTGGAATTGGAGGATATATTTTATGCCGTTGGAACGTGATCCAGCATCGATTTTGGAGCGTTGTCACTGCAACAGACATCCCTTTGAACTGCCAAATACAAGGAGGACTGCTGCTGACTCATCCTAATGGCGTTGTCATTCATCCCAGTGCTTCCATTGGCCCTAACTGTCTGATTCTTCAGCAGGTGACAATTGTTGCTGATGTCAAAATCGGCGGTCATGTCGATATTGGTGCCGGAGCTAAAATTATTCGCTCCGTAACGATCGGCGATCATGCTTTGATTGGTGCCAATGCTGTGGTGATTTGTGACGTGCCACCCGGTGCAACCGCAGTGGGAATACCGGCAAAAATAATCGAAAAAAAACCCAGGAAGTCTGACAAATAATTTCTAGAAGTCGCAGAAAAATCATGAAATTAGCTGGACTTTTATTAAAATATAAAAAGAACTGCTCAGTAGTCGCATTCAAAAGGTAAAACTTGAAACAAATTGGATTAGTGGCGATCGGACGAAATGAAGGGCAGCGCCTCCGCCAGTGCCTAGTCTCAGCCACAGACAAAGTTGCCCGCGTCGTCTACGTCGATTCCGGCTCAACAGACGGTAGCCTAGAGTTAGCCCGATCGCTCGGAGCCGATACAGTAGAACTAGACTTATCTATAACGTTTACCGCAGCCCGCGCCAGAAACGAAGGCTTTGCCCGCTTGCTGGAAATAGCACCAGAAATCGAATTTGTCCAATTTGTGGACGGTGACTGCGAAGTAGTTGATGGATGGATCGATCGAGCCTACAGCGAACTCGCAGCCAAACCAGACGTAGCAGCAGTATGCGGGCGCAGGCGCGAACGATACCCCAAAGCAAGCATCTACAACCAATTGTGCGACATCGAGTGGGATACCCCCATTGGCGAAACCAAAGCCTGCGGTGGCGACTCCATGATGCGCGCCACGGCATTTCAGCAAGTCGAAGGTTTCAATCCCGCACTAATAGCCGGCGAAGAACCCGAACTGTGCTTGCGACTTCGCCAAAAAGGTTGGAAAATCCTCCGCTTAGACGCAGAAATGACCCTGCACGACGCGCAAATGACCAGTTTTGTTCAGTGGTGGAAGCGCGCCCAAAGAGCTGGTTACGCCTACGCCGAGGGTTCCTGGATGCACGGAAGCGAACCAGAGCGCCATTGGGTCAAAGAAACCCGGAGCACCTGGTTTTGGGGCTTAGTTTTGCCAGCCCTAGCCTTGGCAATGATATGGCCGACAAAAGGCTGGAGCTTGTTACTATTGAGTGGCTACCCCTTAGCAACCTATCGCACCTATAACTATTATCTAAAGCATCGGGCTCTCACCACTAAAGACTCAGCCATCTACGCTTTGTCTTGCGTATTAGCCAAATTTCCCCAGCTACAAGGTCAAATCCAGTTTCACCAGCGCCGATTGCTGGGGCAGCAGAGCAAGTTGATCGAATACAAAACAACCAACTCTATTCATTCAGCCAGCTAGAATTACAGCTAACGTCCCAGAAAGTCCACCCCTGAGTAGCAAACAAATGAGCGATCAACAATTAAAAGTTTTACTAATTGTAGAGCAGTGCAATCCTGACTGGGCATCAGTACCTTTGGTGGGGTACAATTTTTTTCAAGAAATCAATAATTTAGCTGATGTAACCCTCGTCACCCATATTAGAAATAAACCAGCTCTCGAAAAACACCCAGAATACGAAAAAGTTGTCTACCTTGAAGAAGGAAAGTTAACCAAACAATATTATAAAATAGTCGAAAAACTCACCGCAAACGGGCGAGTCAATTGGCCTCTTTATAATACCTTGAGCTACCCAATTTATGAAGAATTTAATCAGCAAGTATATGAAAAATTTAAAGGAAAAATCCTTAACGGAGATTATGACATAGTTCATGCAATTACCCCGATGATGCCGCGGTATCCGTTTAAGGTAGTCAGTGTTTGCCAGCAGACTCCTTTTATTCTAGGCCCTGTGAATGGGGGCATTCCCTTTCCACCAGGTTTTCAAGAAACGGCGAAACAAGAATTTGCTCAATTCAACTTTTTGAGAGCAGTTGGTCGAGCATTAATTCCAGGTTATGTAGAAACTTACAAAAAAGCCGACAAAATTTTAGCAGGTTCAACATATACTTTAAATATGCTAAAAGATTTGTTTGCAATACCGGACCAAAAAATTGATTTGTTTTACGAAAATGGCATTTCGGAGGATTTCTTAAACCAGACAAGTATCCCAATTAAAGATGTTAACCATATCAATCTGCTTTTTGTGGGTCGATTAGTGCCTTACAAATGTGCCGATATTGTTATTGAGTCTATTGGGAAATTAGAGCAGGAAATTAAAAGTAAAATCCGCTTAACTATAGTAGGAGACGGGGCAGAAAAAAATAACTTGGAAAACCGAGTAAAGGAGCTTGATCTAGGGGAAATAGTTAGTTTTGCCGGATGGGTAAATCAACAAGAAACTCTGGATTATTACAGGAAAGCAGATATTTTTTGCTTCCCTTCAATCCGAGAGTTCGGGGGCGCAGTGGTAATGGAAGCTATGGCTTGCGGACTCCCCTGCATAGTTGCCAATAACGGCGGTATTGGTGAATACGTGAATGAAGAAACTGGTTTTAAGATCGAGCCGATTTCTAGAGAGTATCTAACACAGGAGTTGACAAGTAAAATTAAGCTGTTAGTCGAAGATGATCGGCTGCGGGAAAGTATGTCAGCTAAGGCGATCGAAAAAGCCAGAGAATTTGCTTGGGAGAACAAGGGCATAAAAATCGTCGAGATTTACGAAAAAATGCTCGGTGAGAAAGGTGTTCGTGCATCGGCATAGTAGAGTAGATAAATATTCTTGAAGTAAAAATTAGAAAGTAGGTGAGAAATGAAGGCAAAAATCGGATACTTTATTCCCCAATTTCCGGGACAAACACACATCTTTTTGTGGCGGGAGCGACAATTTCTTGCAGAACTTGGAATTGAAACAGATTTAGTATCAACTCAACCGCCACCCAGAGCGATCGCTTCTCACGTATGGGCAGAAGAAGCTCAAAAAAATACTATTTATCTATTTCCCTTTGCTGCGAAAGATTTTATTAACTCATTGCTAGAGGTTCTCAAAGCAGGTCCCGCTGCATGGTGGCAGTGCCTAGCAGTTATTGCCAAAGCGAGAGATACATCGTTATTTGAAAAAGTTAAACTCTTAGCACTGGTTTTGGTTGCTGGGAAACTAGCCGCGTTAACAAAAACAAAAGGTTGGTCTCACATCCACGTTCATTCCTGTGCCAATTCCGCCAATATAGCCTTATTTAACTCAATTCTTACAGGCTGTACTTACAGTATCACTCTTCACGGGCCTACTCTAGAAGTGTACGGGTCAAATCAGGAACAAAAGTGGAAAAATGCTGCTTTTGCGATCGTCATATCTCAACTGCTTCTCAATGATGTCAAAAATAAATTAGCGAACTTTCTTCCCAAACAATTAGCTGTTGCTCCCATGGGAGTTAATATTGCAGAAATTAAACGCAGCAGCCCTTACAAGCCTTGGCAAGAAGGAAGTCCGTGCAAGATTTTTGCTTGCGGCCGCCTCAACCCGGTGAAAGGTCATAAATACTTGATTGAGACTGTAGAATTGCTGCGAAATCGGGGATTTGACGTGAGGCTGCAAATTGCAGGCGAGGATGAACAAGGGGGCAGCGGATATCACCAAGAGCTACAAAAAATCATTGAAGATAAATCGATGTCCGAATTCGTGGAGCTACTTGGGGCTGTTTCGGAACAGCGAATTCGCCAAGGTCTAGAAGCAGCTCACATTTTCGCTTTGGCAAGTTTGAATGAAGGAGTTCCGGTTGCTGTGATGGAAGCTATGGCGATGGAAGTGCCGTCGGTTGTTACTAATGTAGGCGGAACTTCTGAGCTAGTAGATGACGGCGTGGATGCTGTATTAGTCCAATCAGAAAAACCCGAAGAAATGGCCGATGCGATCGTCAATATACTGCAAAATCCCGAACTTGCTTTGAGCCTCAGTCAGGAATCCCGGAAAAAAATCATGGCGAAATTTAGCCACGGCCGCAGTGCAGAAACTTTAGCTCAGTGTTTGGAAAAACTTGGAAAAACTAACCCGTCTTAGTTATGCCAAAGAACAAATTTAATCTCAGATTACATAAATCCAGTTGAGTCCAAACAAGTTATGCGAATTTTAATTGTTGCTCAGAACGCTTCAACTAAATTCGGTGGCGAGTCATTGCTGCCGGTCAACTATTTCCGGATACTTCGATCGCGCCAAATAGAGACATGGTTAGTGGCGCACGCCCGCACCCAGGCAGAACTCACAGGGCTGTTTCCAGAAGACTGCGATCGAATGCACTTTGTACCGGACACTTGGCTGCACCGACTGCTTCACAATTGCGGGCGATTTATCCCTGAAAGAGTTAATGAGTTTACTTTTGGGCTGCTATCTCACCTGTACACCCAAGTGCTACAGCGTCGTATTGTCCGGTGGCTGGTGAGCAAACACCAGATTGATATTGTACACGAACCGACACCAGTCTCGGCAACAGTTCCTTCGTTGATGTTCGGGTTGGGAGTTCCGGTAGTTATCGGGCCGATGAACACGTCGGTTAAATTTCCTCTGGCTTTTCGATCGCGCCAAAGTCCTATCATTGATATTTTAATCGAGATCGGTTACCAGTGCGTCGATTTCTTCAATCGTCTTTTTCCCGGTAAAATCAAAGCCGAGACGCTGTTAGTGGCAAACGATCGGACGAAGCAGGCACTGGCATCTGGAGTGCAGGGTAAAGTTATTGAACTTGTGGAAAACGGCGTGGATTTCTCGGTGTGGCGATTGGACTCTAGCTTATCAAGAGCAGCGACCGGGCAGGTTCATTTTATATTTTTAGGCAGGCTGATCGGCTGGAAAGCTGTAGATTTGCTGCTGGAAGCCTTCGCACCCGTCGTCGCTCAAACTGATGCAGTCTTGGAAATCATCGGTGATGGGCACATCCGAGGGGAACTCGAAGCTCAAACAGCTCGTTTAGGCATCGACAGCAACGTTGTATTTAGTCGCTGGCTGTCTCAGGAAGACTGCGCTCTCAAAATGCAACAAGCTGATGCAATGGTTTTTCCCAGTTTGCGGGAATGCGGGGGGGCAGTGGTGATGGAGGCAATGGCAGTGGGCTTGCCTGTCATAGCAACGAACTGGGGTGGCCCTGCAGATTATCTGAATTCCACTTGCGGTATTTTAGTAGAACCGACTTCTAAAGAAGGATTTGTCCAGGGACTGACAGATGCGATGCTCAAGCTGGCTCATTCACCAGAATTGCGACAGAGTATGGGTTCTACGGGACGGGAACGAGTCCAGCAGCATTTTGATTGGGAACGCAAAGTCGATCGAATACTTGATATTTATCAACAAACGATCGACGATTGCCCGAAGCATTAGGTAGCCGACCATTAAAGCATAAAGCAGCAGCTTTCAACCTGAAAGCTGCTGCTTGGGGGTGCTAAAAAAGTATGTGGTGGCCCAAAGCCGCGCTCTACACCCTAACTAGCTAAAAACGGGTTAACCCGTTTTTTGGGTTAACCCGCGAGCTTGGAAACATGCAGTTCAATTAGTTTTGCACTACCAGCTTAACGTTGGCATTTTGCAAACCGCGCTGCTTGACTGCTGCCAAGGTCTTGTTGACTGCGTACTTCTGGTTGATGGAGTTGATTAACTCAGTTTGATTGTGCTTTTTGGCGACGCCCCAGAGGTCGGCAATCAGGTCAAAAGAACCATCGCTATTGCGAGACCAACCCAGGTCATATTCGCCTTCGAGAATCGCCACGATGTCGGAGCGAACGCGCTGACCGTTATAGCCACGAACATCAGCTTCTGACTTGACAGAAATGCCCAAGTCGCGCAGGGAAGCTTTCAGGATTTCGGCATCGGTGATTTTGGTACGCAGAGTGCTAAAGTGAGACATTGGATTTCCTCCTAATAAAACTGAGAGAGAAACAACAACGGTCTGGATTTAACGGTGCCGCTGGGCGGCTCTTGAATCGAACTGCTAGCTGTTGCTAGCCTTTGCTCCTGTTTGGACCAGGAGAAAGCTTTTAGAATTCCATTCGCTGGTATTCAGCGACGGAAGACGCAGCGGGCCGTGCACGCTGTCTAGCCCAATCTCGAAGGGCGGTGACCTGTTCGGTCATTGTTTTAGACAGTGGCATTGTAGATTTAATGGCCGCGATGATGTCTAGCTGCGTAAACTCTCGATCTTGAGCGAAGGCTTCGTACATTGCGGCTACTAGCGCTTGCTCAATCTCTGCACCTGAAAAGCCCTCGGAAACATTGGAAAGTTGCTCTAAATCGAAGCGAGTAATTTCCCGACGGCGCTTTGACAGGTGAATCTTAAATATATCTTGGCGTTCTTCTTTAGTAGGCAGATCAACAAAGAAGAGTTCGTCAAATCGGCCTTTCCTCAAGAATTCTCCCGGCAACCGCTCGATTCGGTTGGCTGTTGCCATTACGAAGACTGGGGAAGTCTTTTCTTGCATCCAAGTGAGGAATGAACCGAAAATCCGGCTGGAGGTGCCTCCGTCTGAGTCGGCCGAACCAGTGCCTCCTGCAAAGGCTTTGTCTAGTTCGTCGATGAAGAGGAGGGCTGGAGAGATGGATTCTGCGGTTTTGAGGGCATTGCGGAGGTTGGCTTCCGAGCGGCCCACCATCGAGCCGTCGTAGACTCTACCCATATCTAGCCTCAGCAGGGGCAGTCCCCAGAGGCGGGAGGTGGTCTTGGCAATCAGTGATTTTCCGCATCCCGGTACGCCGAGAATTAACATCCCTTTTGGTTGGGGCAGGCCGTATTCTCTCGCCCTTTCTGTAAAGGCGTTGGAACGCTGTCTCAGCCACCGCTTCAGCTCTTCTAAACCGCCGACTGCATCCAGGGTTTCGTCTTCTTCAATAAACTCTAGAATGCCGTTGCGCCGAATTAATTGCTTTTTCTCCGAAAGAACTATGTCTACTTCTTCTTCTGTGAGGCGCCCAGTCGAAACTTGGGCTTTGCGATAAACTTTTTCAGCTTCGTCCTTGGTCAATCCCAAGGCTGCTTTTAAAAGTTTTTCTCGCGCTTCTGTGGTAATGCGTCGCGATTGCGTTTGCTCCAACTGACCAGACAATACTTGGTTTAGTTCCTTCATGTCTGGCAACGCGAAGTCTAATACCACTACTTCCTTTTCTAGCTCGATTGGAATTTGCTGCAAAGGAGACATCAGTATAATTGTCTTTTGCGTTCCTTTGAAGTTGGCGATCGCATCGCGCAACCACCTCGTTACCGGAGGAGAATCTATGAAAGGATGCAGATCTTTGAAAATGTAGATGCTAGCGTTACTGTTGGGTTCTCGCTGCCTGATCACCCATTCAATTGCTGCCTCTGGCGAGACGGTGTTGTGTTGGGTGGTGGTGCGGGGTTGACCATACTCCACAATGCCGTGAGTTACAGTCCAGATAAATACTCGTCGCTGTGGTTTGGCTTGAGCTATTGTCGAAATTGCTTGCTCACACCGCTCTTCCTCGGATGTCACGAGGTAGATCAGAGGATATTGAGCTTGGATTAGAATACTGATCTCTTCTTGCATAGTCCTCGACCCACTAGAGACGGTGCTATCTTTGCTGAATCTCAATGCTGCCCTTAGCCCTCTTACTGAAAATTTCAGTTTTAGCTTTTTGGGGAAGCAAGGCATTCTTAGCAGGGAACCAATTCTTCCTCTCCCGGTTTGGCCGTGCTGGCACTGACGCCCGACACCTGCTTTACTGGAAGATCCTGTTCAGCCAATACGCTCGGCTGACTTGTTACGGATGCCAGTTCTCCATCTCGCATTACTACTGAACCCGTGCATTCTGGACAGTTGTATACCCGATGGGTTTGTCCGTAGGAGGCTTCTACTTCGTCAACCAGTTCGGGATTTCCTAGGTAGAAGACAATTGCCCTTTCTGCAATTGATGACATCGGTTCAGTTTCGACTGCGGCTCGGATTTTGAGCTGGCGATGCAGTTCTGGTGGAAGATACAATGTAACTTTTTGCTTTTCTTGCATATGACAGTGAATTGACTTACCCGGGTATGTATATCAGATTAGCCACTTAATTCTTTGCTGTCAAGCCTCTATGCTGCTTTAGCGTCATCTTGTAATATTTCGTTACATTGGATGTGACTCTGGGGCAGTTAACAACGAAAAAGTTAGGGGTGTAACTGATGAGTCCGAGGTGCAGCGGCAGGTATGGGTAGCGTCAATCGATTTTAGATTTTAGATTTTAGATTTTAGAGGCGACCCCACGGATAAATGCGGGGGCTTGAGAATTTTTGATTTGAGATTTTGGATTGATTCCACGGATAAATCACGTGGCGGGTACCACCTTTGAAATTCCTGGTCAAGGACGATCGACCAACTATAAATATCAACAATAGATATAGCCTTTCTCAGTAACATGAGGTGCTCATAGGCCTCCGTGGCCTCCGTGGCCTCCGTGGGCATAGGCATAGGACTCGCCCCCATACCTCACAACGCTTGAGCACCGCTATATATAGGAGTGGGGCCAACAAATTCTTTGAGTCGCCATCTGGGGTAAGGTGCGCCATCAGCACCCAGCCCGCTCATGAGTGCGCGGTAAGCACCGGTGGACTGAATACACAACGAAGTTACTAACTTTGGGCGCTTTGATTTTGAAACCAAACTCCCCCAAACAGTTTTTATGGCTTTAAGTGTGAAAAATCCGAACGTGAAATAGCCGTTTTCGGCTTTTTATCGGGCTCCGATTTAACACACCTTGACAGGGCTAGCGCTCAGCACCCTATGGTTAGACTTTTTGGATGACATTGTGTAAGCTTTTACGCATTTAATTTTTTGGCCGAAATGCTCGCTACAAGGACTCTAGGCTGCAAAATCTTAAATTTAGATGGGTGTCAGCTTATCTTTAATCGGGCAGTGCTGGGTAATATATACTTGGATGCGGACCTGCTCACCTGAAATTTTTAATTTTAGATATCAAAGAACTGACTGATGGATTTACACCAACAGATTCAAGCATTGATCGAAAAAGCTCCGCCCGACGGTTCAACGCCAGAAATCTTAAAGGCGATCGCCCCGGCCCTGGTGTTAATTGCCCAACAGCTACAGCACCTCGAATACTCGATCCTGCAAGCGGTAGACCAAAGTTGGGCTATCGTGGTTTTGAGCAATCTCAAGCAACCGGGACGGGAGAAGAAAGTGATTTATGCTTGGACAAGTATTAAAGATGCGTCGCAGGCTGCGGCTGCTGGGGGCGATCGTCTCAGACCGGTGCTTTTGCCTGTTACTCACATTTTATTTCAGATGATAGCTCTGGAAGGTCTTGACAGCATTGTTTTTTTTGAAAGTCCCGGAAATCAGGAAGTCGGGACGGAAATCCCTCGCGAGCAAGTACAGAGTTTAATTAACGTTTACTTGCAACAGTATCGATCGGCTCCACCGCCGGATATTGCCTAAACAATTCAATTTTTTATTAATTGGTAACAGGGCATTAGGCATTGGGCATTCCCCATTACCAATTCCCCATTACCAATAAAGTGTAACTTTTTAACCTCTAATAAAGCCTACTCAAAACGTATTCAGCCAAATCAATCAAAGCTTGACGGGACTCTGAATGGGGCAGCGCAGCTAAGTATTCGACGGCTTTCTGTGCGTGATTTGTGGCTAGTTCTCGGGATCTCTCTATGCCTCTAGAATCTTCTACCAGTGCCAGGGCCTGGTCTAGATCTCCTTCTTGGGCAAATTCGCGTTCTATGAGAACTTCCAAGTAAGGTTTTTCTTCTAGGGCAAATAGTGCGGGTGCTGTCAGATTACCGCTTCTGAGATCCGAGCCTGCTGGTTTCCCCAAAGTTTCCGTTGAAGCGGTGAAATCTAATATATCATCTACTATTTGGAATGCCAAACCAATGTTCCGACCGTAGTTGTACAAATCGTCTGCTATTTCCGCTGACACCTCGCTCAAACAGCCCGCTGCTTTGGAACTGTTGGCAATTAAAGACGCTGTTTTGTAATAACTTTTTTCGAGGTACGCTTCGATCGACAAGCTGGTGTCAAATCCATTGAGTCCCTGTTGAATTTCCCCCTCAGCTAAATCCATAATCACTTCTGAAAGCAGTTTGACTACTGGCAGGTTGTCGAGATTGGCCAAATGCCAGGAAGATTGAGCAAACAGAAAGTCTCCCGCCAATACTGCCACTCGGTTGTTAAACCGACTGTGAACCGTCGGCACTCCCCGCCGCAGATCCGACTCGTCCACCACGTCGTCGTGGACTAGACTAGCTGTGTGGATCATTTCCGTAATTTCAGCGAGGCGACGGTGTTTTTCCGTGATTTCCCGATCGGGCATAGTCGCCTTGGCCATCAACAGAACGATCGCGGGTCTCACTCGTTTTCCCTTTGTGCCGAATAAGTATTCTGCAGCCGCGTACAAGATGGGATGACGGGCACCCACTAACTGTTTTAAGTTTTCTGTCAACAGTCGCAGGTCTTCTTCAACCGAGGAAAATAGGAGAGTGCTAGAGATCATGGATACGCCGACTCAAGCCGTAAAGTAACAAAATTTTACATATCATATCTTTATTTTAAGGTAATTCTCTGCAATAGAAAAGAAAAATCTAGGCGATCGGCAGTTATTTGTCATCTGCCGCCCGATGGGAGTCACCCGACTGCCATCGGCGAGTTGCCGACTCTCAGAGGGGTTGCCCCTATTGTATCGAATTGTTAAGGACACTGCCAAAAAATCTCTAAATCCCAAAAACCCTGTGTTATTATGGGTATTAAGGATTTAAACAATTCTATACATTAAGTACAGCCAGACTGGCAGGTAGCTTTTAGGTGCCTGTAAAAGTTTCGTAGAGCCAGCCTTGTTAGTCGATCGCAGCCAAAATTTCTGGGACAGATTTTTAGTTCCTCGCGGCTAAAAGTTATCAGAAGTTAAGAGTAGCGCATCTTATGTACACGGTAGCTCAAAGCAGCTAAAGTGGATAGTTTTAGGCTGTTTAAGCATCTGTAAAGCAGTAAATCATTATTGATGACCGGGAACGCCTAAATGTTCCCGCAGGCTTGATATGGAAAAACAGCCTTCAGAACCAAGGCATGGTCTTGCGTGCTGACTTAATGTAGTAGGTCTTGAACTTGTCCTGCTCCTCCTCGTCCTTGACTTTTGGTTCTAATTATGATTTATCGCGATATTCCTCTAATTATTCCCATTCTGGCCGCCGGCTATGTAATGACTATTTATGTAGTGCTGATGTTGGCCGAACGCAGCGCTAAAATAACTCGATTGGGCGAGTAGTGCACTGCTGGGCAGCCGAAGTCGGCAGCAGCGTCCTCGCTTCACCCTTGAGAATTCGGAATACTCAATAATAACCCTGCCTTGAATGCTTGCGCGCAAAGGCAGGGTTATTATTTACAATTGCGGGTACGGTGATTTTTTTGGCTGCTAGTTACTGCAACAGGTTGCTACAGTTATCGATGTTCAATGCCAAAAGCCTCAGAGGCAAGATATTAGATTGAGTACCAGCTTGTATCGCTCACAGCAAATATCATGTCAGGGAAACCCAGCCAATATTCCGAGAAAGCTATTAAAGTGTTCTCAAAAACGCTGAGTTTGAAGTGGTCGGTTATTGTACCCAAAATCTCAATATTCCTATTTTGTAGCTCCATAAGTTAGAGAAATAAAACGCGAAATTGCTGACTCTAGCAACCTGCTTGCTCAACTGAATGAATCCATAAACTTGCACTACAATCAAATATTTCATTAAAGGGTGCTTAACTTGCTGAGTCAGGCAGATAGTCTCTGCCATTTATTCACAGCTTCCCAAGAAGAGAAAGAGAATTGGCTACAGATAGCCACAAATTTAATTGTTAGTTTTAAATAATCTCGATATAACTGTGTGGGAGAAAAGTAATAGCCAATATTACTGATCCATTAAAACTCTATTAAATTTTGATTAAAATAAGTAAAAGAGAGAGTAGGAGTTGTCATAAATTCTCAAGCGCCACTGCCGAAATTGTTGTCTGAGCCAGACCAACTAAAACAAGTTTCGATAAATCTGATGCACAATGCTTTACAAGCTATAGAGAATTGCCGAGTTTTAAAAGTAGAGGTGAGAGCCGAAAATCCGAGCCTGATCGTCAGTGGCAACTGAATTAGCCGGGAATTTTGCCACGAATATTTGCTCCCTTCTTTACCACAAAACCCGCCGACGAAGGCAGCGGGTTGGGACTGGAGATTATTAAAAAAAGTGTGGAAAAGTATTCGGGTAAAATAGAAGTAACATCAGTTATCGGTCAAAGGACGTGTATTGTGTCAATTCCGATCGCCGTTTAGCGCGATCACACTAAAAATTATACCAATGCGCGACTAAAAATTAACCTCTAGACCGATGTCAAACCAGGATGGCGGTTAGCCTACCGCGACTGTAAAGTCGGAAATCTAAAATGGTATTAAGTGCCGGTTCCGCCTGCATCTATCCCCCTTGATTTGCCCATGTCAACAACAGTTTCTGATACCCAAAGCTTGCTAGAACAGGCGATCGACGCCAAACCACCGGTGCTGCCTCCAGACACACCTGTGAAAGTCGCAATTGCTGCCATGACTGAGGCGAGTGCCAGTTGTATTTTAATCGCGTTTGAGCAGCAATTGCTCGGAATTTTTACAGAACGCGATGTTGTGAAAATAACTGCTAGCGAAATACCGCTAGCGGGGGTAGCAATTTCTGAGGTGATGACTGAAAACCCGATCGCTATTTCCATAGATCAAGGGGGAAATATCTTCAAAGTATTGAGCATATTGCGATCGAAAAGAATCCGTCATTTACCCCTCCTAGACGAAGGTGGGAACTTGCTAGGCGCTATCACCTGCGAAAGCATCCGTAAAATCCTCAAACCGGCAGACTTGCTGAAAATGTGGCGTGCCGAAGAAATTATGACTAGACAATTAATAGTTACCTCAAGCAGCGCCTCAGTTTTAGAAGTCGCAAAACAGATGAGAACCCAGCGAAAAAGCTGCATAGTCATTTGCACTGACAGCGACAACACAAATCAAAAACCTGTGGGCATAATTACAGAACGCGACATTGTTAAATTCCAAGCTTCTGGACTAGATTTCGCACGTACTCCCGTCACCGCCGCCATGAGTTTTCCGCTGATAGCATTGCAGGTAACAGCCACCTTGTGGCAGGCTCACCAGTTAATGCAGCAGCACCGCATCCGGCGCTTGGTGGTGGTGGACGAGGAAGGATATTTAGCTGGAATTGTGACTGAAATTAGCCTGCTGCAGGCCTTAGATCCGGTAGAAATGCACGCAAATGTCGAGCTTTTGCAGGAAACAGTTGCCGACAAAATTCAGGAGTTGAACAAAATGAACGAAGAATTGCAAAAAGAAGCGTTGCGGAGAACAGAAATAGAAGAAAAATTGCGAATATTAAATGATAATTTGGAAGAACAAATCAAACAGCGAACTTTAGAATTAATTAATGCCAACAGTCAGTTAAAAAAGGAAATACAAGACCGCACCACCGCAGAAGCTGAAGTTCGCCGCCTGAACACCGAACTCGAACAGCGAGTTCTAGACCGCACGGTTCAACTAGCAGCCAGTAACGAAGAATTGCAGCAACAAATTAGTGGTAGAAAATTGCTCGAAGAAAAATTGCACTTTTCTGAAAGGAAAGTCCGCGCCGTTTTTGAAGCGATGACCGACATCATTCTCGTGCTAGACAGTCAGCGGAACATAGAAGTTTTGCCAACGAATGTGGCAGCGGCTTCTGAGCCAGATTGTGATATAGTCAGCTTGACCATAGAACATTTTTTTGATGACGACAAACCGGATGATTGGTGGCTGTTAGTTCAGCAAGTTTTAGAAACCCAACAAACTATAAATTTTGACTATAGTTTAACAGTTTGTGGCCGCGCAATTTGGTTTTCTGCCTGCATTTCTCTGTTTTCAAAAGATGCAGTCATTTGGGTTGCCCGCAACATCAACGCCCGCAAAATAGCCGAGTCAGCGCTGTGCAAAAAAAATGCAGAGTTATCTCATACTTTAGAAGAACTGAAGCGGACTCAAAAAGAACTTATTCAATCAGAAAAGATGGCAGCCCTCGGACAGTTAATTGCCGGAGTTGCTCATGAAATCAATTCTCCTTTAGGGGCGATTCGCTCTTCTGTGCAGAACATCGCCGACTTCTGGACGGAACAATTGCAGCAGTTGCCGATATTTTTTCAACAACTATCCCCGGAACGGCGGCAGGATTTCTTGGCTTTGCTACACAAGTCCAGCCAAGAAACAGATACATTATCTAGTAAAGAAAAACGTCAGTTAAAAAAACTTTTGCAGGGGCAATTAGAATCAGAAAAGATTGACGACGCCGCCAGTCTTGCCTGTACTTTATTAGATATCGGCATCGGCAATAATGTAGAACCTTTTTTACCTTTGTTGAAAGACAGCCAAAGTCGAAATATTGTACAAACCGCCTACCAATTTGCTACGGTACAAAAAAGCACTAAAAATATTGCTACCGCCACGGATAGGGCAGCCAAAATCGTTTTTGCTTTGAAAAGCTACTCTCGTTACGACCAGTCGGGTACCAAAGTAATCGCTAATATCACCGACGGTATTGATACTGTTTTAACGCTTTACCACTACCAAATCAAACACGGTGTGGAAGTAGTCAGAAACTATGGTACTAATTTGCCCTCTGTGCTATGCTATCCTGATGAACTCAGTCAAGTTTGGACAAATTTAGTTCACAATGCTTTACAAGCGATGGGCAATAAAGGCGTGTTAAAAATTGATGTCAAACACCAAGCGAACGCAATATCAGTCAGTATTACTGACAGTGGTCCCGGGATTCCTCCAGAGATTATGCCGAGAATTTTTGAGCCGTTTTTCACAACTAAACCTCCAGGGGAAGGTAGTGGTTTGGGATTAGATATAGTTCAAAAAATTCTAGAAAAACACGAAGGTGAACTGCAAGTAGAAAGCGTGCCTGGTCAAACAAAATTTACTATATTCTTGCCCGTCGGAATCCCTTGATAGCAATAAAAAAAGAGGGAAATGCCCCAATCGTTAAAATTTAATAGAAGTAAAGTTTTATGTCTAAACCAGTAATTTTGTGCGTTGACGATGAAGTTGTAGTCTTAAATAGTTTAAAAATTCAACTTAAAAAAGAATTTGGGGATGCTTACCTCTATGAAGTAGCAGAAAATGCAGATGAAGCTCTGGAAATTATGGAGGAAATTCAAAAAGAAGATGAAACTGATATTTTAGTCATAGTATCTGACTGGTTAATGCCAGGGATTAAAGGAGATGATTTTTTGATTATGGTTCACCAAAAATATCCTAAAATTGTGAAAGTTATGCTGACCGGGCAAGCAGACGAAGTAGCAATAGCACGGGTGAAAGAGCAAGCAAACTTGCACCGTTGTTTGTACAAGCCGTGGGAACGCAAAGAATTAGTAGAAACTATAAAATCTGGTTGGACAAAAATATGAACAATAAACCTGTGATTATTTGTGTTGATGACGAACCGATAATTCTTGAAAGTTTGAAAATTGAGTTAAAAAAAACCTTGGGGGAAGAACACTTATTAGAAACCGCTGAAGGCGGTGAAGATGCTTTAGAGTTAATCGAGGAATTACTGTCAGAGGGCTGCGAAATCGTAGCAGTGATTTCCGACTATCTGATGCCGAATATCAAAGGGGACGAATTACTGAAGCAGATTCACAGAATCTCGCCAAAAACTATCAAAATTATGCTGACAGGGCAAGCAGATCTAGAAGCAGTGGCGAATACTATTAAATATGCTAAATTGTACCGATACATATCGAAACCTTGGCAGTCAGAAGATTTGAAGTTGACGGTAAAAGAAGCGATTAATAGCTATTTTATGGAGAAGCAATTAGCGCAACAAAATGCTCAACTCCAAAAGCTAAATCAAGAATTGGAAACTTTAGTCGAGGAGCGGACTGCACAACTGCGCTTGTCTGAGGAAAAGTTTGCTAAAGCTTTTCGTTCTTCTCCCAACCCGATTACTATTACCCGACTTAATGACGGTCGTTATTTAGAAATTAATGAGGCTTTTTGCCAGACAATCGGTTATTCGGCCGCAGAAATTCTCGATCGCACGGCGCTTGATTTGAATCTGTGGCAAAATATACAAGCCCGCGCTGAGTTGTTTAAAATGTTAGACGAAAAAAAAATTGTTCTCAACTATGAATTTGATTTTCGCACTAAAACAGGGGGACTCAGAACCGGGCTGCTGTCAGCAGAAATCATTGACATTCATGGCGAAACCTGCGTGATTTCTGTGATTCAAGATATTAGCGATCGCAAATTAGCAGAAGAAAAACTCCGAGCTGTAGCGGCTTCTTTAGCAGCAGCGCAAAGAATCGCCCGTGTTGGTAATTGGGAATGCGATTTCTCTGCCAACACAACTACTTGGTCGGAAGAGTTATCTCGGATTTTTGGGATCGAGCCAACCCAGGCTGCGCCAACACTAACTGAGTTTTCGCAATACGTGCATCCCGACGATCGACAAAAGTGGCAAACAACGATCGACGCTGCTATTGCTAATGGGCAATCCTACAGTTTGGAATATCGAATCCTGCGACTGGCACCAACAATGGGTGCGGATAATTGCCAGTCACAAACAAGTGAAGCCGGCTTCATCCGCTACATCGAAGCCAGAGGAGAAGCAGTTGTTAATCAACAAGGTAAAGTGACAAAACTATTCACAACTTTGATGGACATTACCCCCCGCAAGCGGGCAGAAATAGCCCTAGCAGAGAGCGAAGAAAAATACCGTCATTTAGTTGAAACTTCCCAAGATATTATCTGGTCTTGCGATGCTGAAGGACACCTTACTTTTGTGAACCAAGCAGTTAAACAAATCTACGGTTACGAGCCTGAAGAAATGCTAGGCTGTTCTTTTAGCGATTTCTTAGCCCCAGGAGAAATAGACTGGAAATGGGAACTTCAGCAGCGCTTGCTGACGGGCAAAACTGTGTTTCAGTACGAAAACATAGTATTAGGAAAAGACGGCAGAAAGATTGATGTAAATACGAAGGCGATCGCCCGCAGGGACACTGAAGGAAACATCATCGGCACAACAGGCACTGCTAGCGATATTACCGAACGCAAACAAACTGAAATAGTCCTGCAAAAAGCCAAAGAAGAAGCCGACAGAGCGAACAGGGCAAAAAGCGAATTTCTCTCGAATATGAGCCACGAATTGCGAACTCCCCTCAACGCAATTCTCGGTTTCAGTCAACTGCTAGCCCGCTACCCAGACCTCGATGCCGACCAACAGCAATACTTAGGAATTATTACCCAGAGCGGGGAACATTTGCTTGTTCTGATTAACAATATTCTGCAAATGTCAAAAATTGAAGTCGGGCTGGTGACACTTAATAACAGTACCTTTGACTTGCATAAAATGCTAAAAAATACTGAAAATATGCTGAAGCTGCAAGCCGATAAAAAAGGGTTGCAGTTAATTTTTGATTGCCCACCAGACCTACCTCAATACATAGAAACTGACGAAAGCAAGTTGCGACAAGTATTGATTAATGTCGTCGGAAATGCTATTAAATTTACGGCGGAAGGGGGTGTTAATTTGAGACTCAAACATGAGCTGCTAAAAATTCAAAACTTTCCAGAAATTTCGCCAAGTGAGAATTGTTCGTTGCTATTTGAAGTGGAAGACACTGGTTCAGGAATTTCTGCGGAAGAAATGGACAATTTGTTTAAACCTTTCGCGCAAACAGAAAGCGGTAAAAAAGCTCAAGAAGGAACCGGTTTGGGCTTGCCAATCAGCAAGCAGTTCGTTAAGTTAATGGGAGGGAAGATGACGGTAACAAGCACCCTCGGTCGCGGCAGCATTTTTAGATTTGATGTTAAAGTTTCGCTCCCTAATGCAGTGGAAATTCAGGTGGCTCAAACAGCTCGCCGAGTGGTGGGTCTGGAACCCGGACAGCCAGAATACCGGATTTTAGCTGTTGACGATCGCCTGGAAAGCCGCTTGCTGTTGGTCAGAATGCTGACATCCCTTGGGTTTGCGGTGCAGGAAGCTGAAAATGGCGTTCAAGCTGTGGAAATGTGGTCGAGTTGGGAACCTCATTTGATTTGGATGGATATGCGGATGCCGGTGATGGATGGTTACGAAGCTACTAAACAGATTAAAGCGCATTTGAAAGGTCAAGCAACTGTAATCATTGCTCTGACTGCAAGTGCTTTTGATGAGGAGCGATCGCTGATTTTGTCTGCTGGTTGCGATGATTTTGTAGCGAAGCCTTTTCGGGAGCAAGTGATTCTGGAAAAGATGGCTAAGTATCTGGGAGTCCGCTATGTTTATGATCGAGAAGCTTCGCTAAGTTCTGATGCTGCGGTGTCCGCCGAGGTTTCCACGGCAACTGAAACGGCTGATTTGGCTTTTACGCTGAATACTTCATTTTTGCGAGCTATGCCTGCTGAATGGGTTGATGAATTGTATTCTGCGGCGGATGCGGTTGATAACGAGGAGATTTTTCGGCTGTTGTTGTCGATTCCTCCTATTAATGCTAGTTTCCGCAGCGCGATCGCCGATTTGGCGAATAACTTCCGGTGCGATCGGATTATCGATTTGATTGACGAGTTTAGAAATTGTTGAAGGATGAAAGAAGAAGGGATAATAGGGGCAGGTTCAGGATTGTTGATCGTGTAGGTCGATCGCCTATTTGTAAACTCGCTTGCGGGCGATAGACTAATTTACCTGTAGCCAAGCTCCACACCCTGCTAATCATCAGTCATTCCCAATTCTTTAATCTCACATATCAAATCTAAAATCTCAACTACGATAAGTTATGTAAATATCAAAGCAGTTGATTGAAGAGGGAGTGCTATAGTGACTATTTAACAAGTTTTCCTAATTTCAACACTTCTTAAATTAACAAAAAATAGCCAGCAATGACCAACAATCAAATAGAAGAAAATAAAGGCAACATATTAATTGTTGACGATACTCCAGAAAATTTACAAGTTTTATCAGCAACGCTGTGCGATCGGGGCTACAAAGTCCGCGGCGTAATTAACGGCAAAATGGCAATCAGGGCCGCGCGCTCTGGTTGTCCCGATTTGATTTTGCTCGACATCAAAATGCCGGATATGGACGGCTACGAAGTCTGCACCCAGCTCAAGGAAGATCCGAAGACATCCGAAATTCCAGTTATTTTTATCAGCGCTTTAGATGAAGTATTGGACAAACTAACCGCCTTTCAAGTGGGAGGGGTTGATTATGTAACAAAACCGTTTCATGTAGCAGAAGTTTTAGCACGAATCGAACACCAACTGACTATCCAGAGACTGAAAAAACAATTGCTCGATCGCAATAAAGAACTGCAAGAAGAAATAATAGAACGCAAAAAAGCCGAAGAAGCAGCGGCCGCTGCATCGCTCGCAAAAAGTCAATTTGTTGCCAACATGAGCCACGAATTGCGGACTCCCCTGAACGCCATCCTTGGTTTTACCCAAGTCATGAGCCGCGACTCTTTGCTCAGCCACGAAAATCTCGAAAATCTCCGAATTATTAACCGCAGCGGTCAACATTTGCTGGAACTAATTAACGATGTTTTAGACTTGTCGAAAATAGAAGCAGGGATAATTGGCTTAGATCAACGCAGCTTTGACCTTTATCAACTCCTCGACACTCTCGAAGAAATGTTTCAAATTAAAGCTGAAACAAAAAAAATGCAACTGAGATTTTCCGTCGAGGCTAATGTTCCCCAATATATAAAAACTGACGAAAAAAAGCTGCGCGTTTGCTTAATTAACCTGCTGGGAAATGCCATGAAATTTACTCACGACGGGGGCCGTATTTGGCTGCGCGTGAGCGTGGAAAACAACCAGCAACAGCCGGCAGAATCGGAAAGTCATCTTAACTATACCTTCGTCGATCCATTGTTAATTTTGTTTGAAGTTGAAGACACGGGAATTGGCATAGCAGCAGCAGAAATTGATACTTTATTTGATGCTTTCGTGCAAACACAAGCGGGGAGAAAAGCGGCTGATGGTACGGGATTGGGTTTGACAATCACTAAAAAATACGTGCAGATAATGGGTGGGGATATTTGGGTAAAAAGTGTTTTAGGTGAGGGAACCAGTTTTAAATTTAATATCCGAGTATTTGCCGCTATTTCGTCGGAAATAACCGTGGCGACATTCCAGCGCGCGATCGGACTAGAAGCAGATCAACCGGTTTATCGGATTTTAGCAGTTGACGACAATCAAGAAAATCGGCTGCTGCTGGTTAAAATGTTGCAACCAATTGGTTTTGAAGTCCGAGAAGCGGAAAATGGCTACCAAGCGGTTGAAATTTGGGAAAGTTGGCAGCCTCATTTAATTTGGCTGGATACGCGAATGCCAGTAATGGACGGTTTTGAAACTGTCAGACAAATTAGAGCTAAAGAGAAACAAACTCAGCGACGAACTGTAATTATTGCTCTGACTGCTAGCACTTTTGAGGAAAGAAAAGGCGAAATTATCGCCGCAGGTTGCGACGATTTTGTGCGGAAACCTTTTCAAGAACAAATCCTTTTTGATAAGATGGCTTGCTACTTGGGAGTGCGCTATCTTTATCAAGAGTTGCCCCGGCTCCCAGTCGGGGCTTTACGGCGTTATTGTGTGAACGAAAAACCCGATTCATTTTTCGGAGGGCTGCTGGCTCAAATGCCTCAAAGCTGGGTGAAGGAACTCCATGACGCAGCTAATGATGTTAATGAAGAGCTGGCGATTCAACTTGTCGATCGCATCTGGGAAAGTCATCCAACCTTAGCTGAGGCTTTAAAAGATTTGCTTGCCGATTACCGACTCGACAAGATAATGGATTTAACTCAATCGAGTTTAAAATAAATGGATAATAGCGAAATTAAAGTATTGGTGGTTGATGACCAACCAAGCAATCTGCGGTTCTTATCCAAACTGCTAACATCCCAGGGCTATCAAGTTTACCGAGCTATTAGCGGTCAACTGGCGTTGAATGTTGCGATCGCCCATTGCCCGGATTTAATTTTGCTCGACATTAGAATGCCAGAAATGAACGGTTATGAAGTTTGTCGGAGACTGAAAGCGACACCAGAAACTGAACAAATTCCGGTAATTTTTTTAAGCGTATTAGATGAAATGAATGATAAATTACAAGCTTTTCGAGTAGGAGGTTCCGACTATATTACTAAACCCTTTCAAGTTGAAGAAGTTTTAGCACGCATAGACAAGCAAGTCCGCTTGCAAAAGCTGCAACAGCAATTAAAAGAACAAAATTATCAACTGCAACAGTCACAGTCGCTGCTTGCTAGCATATTAAATAGTTCCTTAGACTGTGTGGTGGCTTATTCTGCTGTCCGCAACAGTGAGGGAAATATTGTAGATTTCCAGTGGCTCTTGATCAACCCGGCTGCCGAAAAATTTTATGGTCTGCTATTAAATGAGATCCTTGGCAAGAATTTGTTAGCCGAAATTTCCCAAGTTAGCAATAATGGGTTATTTGATTTGTATGTTTCTGTAGTAGAAACAGGAGAAACTGTAGACCAAGAATTTTATTACGAACAGGAGCAAGAGCCAATTGTTTGGCTGCACCTTGTGGCGGTCAAATTAAACGACGGTCTGGCAGTAACATTTCGCAATATTACCGATCGCAAACGAGCAGAAATTGCCCTACGAGACAGCGAAGAACGCTTCCGCGCGATATTCGAGCAAGCTGCGGTAGGCATAGCTAAAACCGCACTTTGTGGTAAATTTATGCGGGTAAATCCTGGCTTTTGTCAAATTGTCCGCTATGCACAATCCGAATTGTTACAGCAAAATTGGGAGGCAATTACTCACCCAGATGACAGAGAAGCCGATCGAGAATACCTGCGCTCGCTGTTATCCGGGAAGATTCAAACTTTTTCTGTGGAAAAGCGTTTGCTATGCAAAGATGAAGCTGTGCGCTGGGCAAATGTTACTGTTTCGGCAATGCGCGATGTCAAGGGGACGCTACAGTATTTGATTTGTGCGATCGAGGATATTTCCGAACGCAAGCTGGTACAAGAACTGCTGCAAACGAGTTTAGACACTCAAACCCGCTACGCTCAAGAATTAACTCGTTCTAATGCCGAACTAGAACAGTTTGCTTACGTGGCTTCTCACGATTTGCAAGCGCCTTTGAGCACGATTGCCGGCTACGCTCAACTATTAGAAAAACGCTTTCCCAACCAACTTGATGCTCAAGGGAATAAATTTATCCGCAATATTGTTACTTCTTGCGAGCGGATGCAGGCGCTGATTGATGACTTGCTGGAGTATTCGCGGGTCGGTCGCAGTCAGAAACCTTTTGAGATGATAGATTGCAATCGGGTTTTTGAGGATGTTTGTGCTAATTTGCATTTGGCCATCCGCGAGAATCAAGCTTCAGTTACTAGGGGAGATTTGCCAAAGGTAAAAGGTGACTGTTTTCAACTGCTGCAACTGTTTCAAAATTTAATTGGTAACGCCATTAAGTACCGCAGCAGTGAGGCGCCGGTGGTGCAGGTGGACGCTTCGCGTCAGGGGGATAGCTGGGTGTTTTCAGTGCAGGATAATGGTATTGGGATTGCCTCACAGTACCATCCGCGAATTTTTCAGATTTTTCAGCGCTTGCACACCCAAAAACAGTATTCGGGAACCGGTATCGGTTTAGCAATTTGTCAAAGAATTGTCGATCGGCATGGCGGCAATCTGTGGGTAGAATCAGCACCCAATCGAGGCTCAACTTTTTATTTTTCTATTCCTATACCAAAGTGAAGCTAGCAGTCCGCCTGAAGCAGCCAATCGATTTTAGATTTTAGATTTTAGATTTTAGATTTTAGATTTTAGAATTTAGATTTTAGATTTTAGAATTTAGATTTTAGAATTTAGATTTTAGATTTTAGATTTTAGAATTTAGATTTTAGATTTTAGAATTTAGAATTTAGATTTTAGATTTTAGAATTTAGATTTTAGAATTTAGATTTTAGAATTTAGATTTTAGATTTTAGAATTTAGATTTTAGAATTTAGATTTTAGAATTTAGAATTTAGAATTTAGATTTTAGAATTTAGATTTTAGATTTTAGATTTTAGATTTTAGATTTTAGATTTTAAGAAAGCGACCCCACGGATGAATCCGGGGGCTTGTGAGCAAATTGCTTGATTGTCACCCGTCCTTTACTTAAGCTTTAAATATCTTTATCTGTTCTTTACAAAAATGCTTATAAAGTGTAGCATATTCACTGATGACATCGAGCTATAAATCTATCAATATAAATCTATTAGCTCTATCCTTACACAACTTATAAATCAGCGGTGCGCGCAAGACTTGTTAATTTTTTTCAAGTGTATCCAGAGCATCTTGCTTTGGGATGCAATAGTTTCCCTAGTAGTTCGCCCAGAAGGATTTGTGATGTGTTGGCAGTTTGCAGGTTCTCAGAAAGACTGCCAAGTGAAACAAGCATGATTCGCAAACCTTTGCAAATAGAGAAAAACGGTAAATTACTGCAACACAATTTCAGTGTTCTCAGCCAGATTTACCGGATGATGGTAAGAGATTCTTTGCAGGTACTCAGACACGGCTCAAAGTCCCGCAACCTCACAAAAGACGTTCGTAGTGAGACAAAGCCGTGAATTATCAAAAGAAAAAATTTACTCTTTTAATAGCAAACGATGACGAGGACACGCGCTTTTTGGTAAAGGAAGCACTGCGAGAAGTTTCATTAGCAATTACGAGCGAATTTGTGGAAAATGGAGAACAAGTGCTAGACTACTTGTACCGTCGCGGTCAATATCTTGGTAGCAGCAATTTGCATCAGCCCGACTTGATACTTTTGGATCTGAATATGCCGAGGCTGGACGGGCGAGAAACACTAACTTTGATCAGAGCTGACCCCCATTTGCAACAAATTCCGGTTGTAATGCTCACAACTTCCCACCGCAGAGGAGATGTCTTACTTTGCTACCGATTGGGAGCCAATTCTTTCATATCCAAACCAGTAACTTTTGAAGGATTGCTGGAAGTCATGAAGACTTTATGTGAGTATTGGTTTGAGATCGTTTCACTCCCATCAGATATGTAAGCTTTAATGGAGCGCTAAATGTCTAGTTAGAGTGTATAGTGAATTTGATAAGCTGAAATATTTGCCGATCGCAAGTATCGCTCTCAAAACAAAAAAGTTGCCTTCGACTCGCTCCGAACGCTATAGTTGTGTTAACACGTAACCAATGTCTGAAAATTTTGTTGGTTGAGGATGACCTCGGAGATCCGACAATGATCGAAGACCTTCTAGGGTCATTCAGCGAGTCTCTCTTTCTTCTCCAAACTGTTAAGTCTTTGGAGATAGGAGTTGGGCGTCTGGAAGTAGAGAAGTTTGACGCTGTACTATTAGATTTGTCACTGTCAGACAGCTTAAAGGGAAGCGAGGCGATCGCAGTTTTGAAAGGGCGATGGCCCACATTGCCAATTGTGGTGCTGACAGATATCAACGATGAAAATATTGCCCGGTCAGTATTGCGCTGGGGCGCTCAAGATTGTTTGGTAAAGGGAAGATTTCACCGAACTCTGCTGGTGCGGGCAATCCATTACGCGATCGAACGCCAGCAAATCGAAGAACAATTGCGGCAGCAGGCTCTGCGACAGCGGCTGTTGGGCAAAATGATCGAACATATTCGATCGTCAATAGATCCGGCAAGCATTCTCCAAAGTACCGTTGCAGAAGTGCGCCAATTTCTCCAAACAGACCGCGTTTTAATTTATCGCTGTCAAGATTGGGTGTCTCAATTGGACGGGGAAGAGCAAAAAGGTGCGATCGTCGCAGGTGACGGTTTGCCAGAAGGTTATATTGAAAACCAAAATATTAGTGCTGCTTTGGCGGTGTCATGCTTTGTTTTAGTCGAATCCCAGTCGGTACAAGCAATAGCAGATGTCAACACTGCCCCCTTGGCTGGCAGTTGCAAAGAATTGTTGACAGATTGTGAAATTGCAGCAGTTATCAGCGTGCCAATTTGGCAATCAGGCGATTGGGAAACGGCAAAAGAAACACAAGAAGCTACTGTTTGGGAAGTCGAGAACAATCAAGATGCAGCGGAAAATTATATCTGGCACCAGGCGAGTGGCAAACCGCAGGCGCAGGGTAAAAATTTGCCGGATTCGATCGCAGAAAATAGCAATAGTTTGTGGGGAATGCTGACAGCATACAATTGCAGCGGTGTCCGGGAATGGCAGCAGTGGGAAATAGATTTTTTACAGCACTTGGCAAATCAAGTGGCGATCGCGATCGAACAATCTCAACTCTACCGCAAGCTAGCAATAGCCAATCAAAAATTGCAGCAACTGGCAACTACTGACGGACTGACTGGCATTGCCAATCGTCGCCAGTTCGATCGCGTTTTGAGCTTAGAGTGGCGCAGATTGGGAAGAGAGGAACTGCCGCTGTCTTTAATTATGTTTGACATCGACTTTTTTAAACTTTACAACGAGTTTTATGGGCACCTCGGCGGGGACGATTGTTTGCGCCAAGTGGCGGGGGCGATCGCCAGCGCCACCAACCGGGCTGGGGATTTGACTGCCCGCTACGGTGGCGAAGAATTTGCGCTAGTGCTGCCCAACACTAGCGCCGAAGGGGCAAACGCTGTCGCCCAGAAAATTTGCGACGGCATCGCCAGCTTGAAACTGCCCCACGCGCGATCGTCGATCGGCCCCTACGTTACCCTCAGTTGCGGCATTGCGACAGCGATTCCTTCTGCCCAGGAATCTCCCAACACCCTAATTCGCAGCGCTGACAGCGCCCTTTTTCAAGCCAAAACCGAAGGCAAAAATCGCATTTGTCACGCCAGCAGTAACTCGGAATCTTCTCCGATTTTTATGTAAAAGTTGAAGGTAATATCATTTCCGGTTACACTCCTTATGATGTTGACTGTTGACGGTTGACTGTTCACTGTCAACCGTCAACAGTGAACTCGAATTTACTATGCCGATGCTAACGGATTTGAGATAATTGGTAATTTGTAATAGGGTATAATTCCGATGTTACGGTATTTGATATTAATGAGATGTTGCACCCTTCTCAATTACTTGTTTAGGAACAGGCAAGATGCCTGTTCCACAAGAAAATTCAGTCTTTGTGGAACAGGCATCTTGCCTGTTCTTGAGAATGGTGCAAAATGTGATAGTTTACCCATTTCCGCTTTCCAATTACCAAGTGCTCATTTATTGCCCCAAATTTGAATTCCTACCTGTTAAATTCGACCGCACTGGAATTTCAATCACAAACTCCGCTCCCTCTCCCGGCGTTGAAATACAGCTCAATCTGCCGCCGTGGCGATCGACGATAATCGAGTGAGAAATCGACAATCCCAAACCCGTGCCCTTGCCCACAGGTTTAGTCGTGAAAAACGGGTCAAACAGCCTCGATCGCACGGACTCCGGTATCCCTCGCCCGTTGTCCGCAATCGATACTGCTACGAAGCCCGCACCAGCCTGATAACTGCGAATAGCGATCGTGCTGGGATGTCGATCGCACTCCTCGATCGAACGCTGCTTGTCCCGTTCTTCCAAAGCATCGATCGCATTAATTAAAATATTCATAAATACCTGATTCAACTCGCCCGGAAAACATTCAATTGGCGGCAATAGTTGGTAATCTTTAAATATCTGAATTTCTCCATAACTGCTGTGAGATTTTAACCGATTTTGCAAAATCATCAAAGTGCTATCAATTCCCTCGTGAATGTTAACCGACTTCCCAGCGGACTCGTCCAATCGGGAAAAATTACGCAACGATTTCACAATCTCGACAATTCGCTCGGTTCCTACTTGCATCGAATTAAACAACTTCGGGAAATCCTCAGCAATATAATCCAAGTCTATTTCATCAATTTTCTCCAAGACTTGGGCGGGAGGATGAGGACAGTAATGCTGGTAAACTTTAATCAATTCCAGCAAATCTAAAGTGTAATTGCGAGCCGGACTGAGATTGCCGTGAATAAAGCTAACAGGGTTATTAATTTCGTGAGCAACACCAGCAACTAACTGACCCAAACTCACCATTTTTTCATTTTGAACGAGCTGAGCTTGAGTCGTTCGGAGTTTGTTAATAGCTGCTTCTAACTCTAGCGCTTTTGAACGTTCTCGCGCTTCCGATTCCTGCAAAGCTGACTCGGCTTGTTTGCGATCGGCAATTTCACTTTGTGCTTGCTCAAACAGCATTGATTGCTGGATCGCGATCGCCAACTGCACGCTAATTTGTTTGAGACACTCGACCTCAATTTCCAGCCAGTGGCGGGGGCCCGCGCACTCGTGGGCAATCAATAGCCCCCACAACTTCTCGCCTTGCAAAATCGGCACTACCAAATTAGCTCGCACCTGAAATTGACTTAATAAATTAATGTAACACTCGGAAAGGCCTGCTTTGTAAATATCATCCACAGCTAGAGGGCGACCGTGTTCGTAAGCAGAAGCACAGCTTTCTTCAAAGCAGGAATCTTTAATAGTTATTCCCTGAAGCGACTGCCAATTTTGAGCCACAGACTCGACAGTTATAAAACCGCTCCAATCGGGATTAAAGCGATAAATAACTGTCCGATCTGTTTGCAAAAATTGCCGTACTTCAGCAACAGTTTTTGTCAAAATCTCTTCTAAATTGAGAGAAGAGCGAATCCGTTCCAGCATCGCTACCACTAGGCGTTCCCGCTTTAATTGCTGGCGCAAGATAGCCTCGGCAAGTTTGCGAGTGCTAATATCTTCAATCACAGCAATTACATAGCTAGGTTCCCCAAACCCATCCCGCACTAAAGATACAGTCATATTAGCCCAAACAAATGAACCGTCTTTGCGAATAAAGCGTTTTTCAAGGGAATAATTAAAAATTTCGCCAGCTAACAGTCTGTCACGCGACTCGACATCGGCTGCTACATCTTCGGGGTGAGAAATATCCCCAACATTTCGTGATTTCAGCTCCAATTCTGAGTATCCGACAATATTGCAAAACCCTTGATTGGCATTCAAAAACTGACCGTCTGGCCACACTTTCACAATACCGAGCGCCGCTTGTTCAAATACAGCTCGAAAGCGCTGTTCACTTTCTTGCAAAGCAGTTTCGGCTTTTTTGCGGTGAGTAATGTCCATTGCCGTGCCAAACAGCCTCACCACCTGACCCAACTCATTTTTAACAGATTGTCCTTTAGCGTTAACGTGCCTGATTTCTCCTGATGGAACATAGATGCGGTGGTCGATGTCGTAAGCTGTCCCTTCAGTCACTGCCTTTTGCACAACTTGTGAAAAGCTTTCTTTGTCATCGGGATGAATTTGCTCTAAAAGTTCTTCCATTGTGGGCGGCCGATTCAATTCTCGACCGTAAACTCGAAACAGTTCTTCCGACCAAGTAATAATTCCTGTCTCCCTATCGGATTCCCAATTGCCGATGCGGGCTATTTTTTGGGCTGCTTGCAACTGTTCGGCAAGTTGTTGCAAGGATGCGATTAACTGCGTTTTTTCGGCTTCTGCTGCAACGCGGGCGCTGATATCTTTATGAGTGCCTGTTATCCGCAACGGCGCACCCCATTCGTCGTACTCGACTACCTTGCCCATCGCCAGAATCCACTGCCAATTGCCCGCTTTGTTGAGCATCCGAAATTCAACTTCATAGATATCAGTCTCACCTTCCAAATAGGAATTTAAACATTCCATTACCTTCACTCGGTCTTCTGGATGCAGCAAACTTTCCCAACCTTTGAGGTTATTTTCAATTTCGGTTTCTGCATAGCCAAGCATTGATTTCCAATAAAAGTCGAAATAAGTTTCGCCAGTAGGTATATTCCAATCCCACAGCCCCAAAGAGCTACCTGAAACCGCCAACTGCAATCGCTCTTGACTAAGTTTTAATGCCGATTCGGTGCGTTTTATTTCTGTGAGGTCGGCAATTATGGCTATCATTCCTATCGGTTGACTAGCGCTATTTTTTATGCAGTTAGCTCGTAAGAAAGTTTCTATAATATCGCCATTTTTACTCTTAATTTCTATTTCACTTTCCCAGGAAAAACCTTTCCGCATCACCCTAAATAACTTTCTCAAATCTTGAGATTTAGGGTACATTACTGCTGGGCCCCCGGCATTATTTAGTTCCTCAACTGTATAGCCGTAGCGCTGAATAAATGCTTGATTGTGATAAACGGAATAACCGTCCAAATCTGCGATCGCGATCGCATCACTAGCGCTGTCTACAGCTTGAGTTACCAGGCACAGAGTCAGTTCGGCTTGTTTGCGATCGGTAATGTCAAAAATCGCTCTGTCGAGCCACAAAACTAGCCCTTCTAGATTGTAAGTTGGTCTACCTCTTTCCGACATCCACCGCACCGCCCCGTCAGCACAAACAATCCGGTATTCTAGATTGTACGGCTGTTTTGACTCTACTGCTGCGCTGATTTGCCGATCGACCATTTCCTTGTCTGCCTCGTGGACAATGCTCGCAAAACTCAAGGGGTTGTTGCGAATAAAATCCCCAGCAGGATACCCACTAATTACCTCAATTTCATCGCTAATAAATAGCATCGTCCACTCAGCATCGTACAAGCTGCGGCAGATAGCGCCTGGGATATTCTCAACGAGCGATCGAAATCTGGCTTCGCTCTCCCGCAAAGCTGCTTCAGCCTGTTTTAAATCAGTAATGTCCAGCACCATGCCTTCCCAAACTATATCCCCTTCCTGTCCTATTTCCGTCGGACGATCAACTCGTTCCGGTCTCGAAACCCCTTGCATCCACTTAAGTTTTCCCGACGGTACAATCGCCCGCCATTCCTGCTGCCAGGGCTGCATATCTGCTGCAGAAACAGCAATAGATTCTTCAAATTTTTGACGATCATCTGGATGAATAAAATCAAAAAGTAGTTGAGGATTCTGCTGAATATTTTCTGGTTCCAATTCAAATAAATAGCGGCTGCCAGAAGAAATATAAGGAAAACTTTTATGACCGTCGGTTGAAAGACGAAATTGATAAATTATTCCCGGTAAATTGGCTGCAAGTTGCCGAAGTCTAGCTTCGCTTTCTTGCTGCGCTAATTGTTTGCGCCTATCCTCAGTGATATCTCGAATTATCCCCACGAGAATTTTACTGCCGTCGGTATTTTCAAAGACATTTTTTTTAGTAGACAGAATGTGCTTTGTACCGTTGGCGTCCGTAAATATTTCCTCACTCTCGTTTTCTTTCCCCGTCCTAAACACTTGTTGGTCAGTATGCCAAAAAATTTCAGCTTCTTGTTTTGGGAAAAAGTCATAATCAGATTTGCCCAGCAGTTCCTCGCGCTGCTTACCTATCAGCTTGCAAAAAGCATCATTTAACAGTATCCAGCGGTGCTGTTCATCCTTGACAAAAAGTGGATCGGCAACTGCATCGATTGTATAATTTAAAAACTTTTTACTAGCTTCTAGTTCGGAAAGTGCTAAAATCTTATCTGTAATATCATTGATAGTTCCTGTCGTCCCCTGCGCCTCGCCGTTCCCGCCAAACATAAAAAATTCTTGCACTTCCACCCACCGAATTTCCCCATTTTTGGTAACATATCGACTTTGGTAACAACAGGATATTTCTTGATTTTGTCTTTGACATCTAAACGAATTTAAATATTGGTATTGATCCTCAGAATAAATGTAACTCAAACAGGAAGTTCCTAAGCTTTCATCAACGGTAAATCCGGTAATTTCTGTCCAAGCCGGATTGAGAAAAGTCCAATTGCCAGCAGTATTTGTTTCAAAAACGACTTCTTTGATATTGCCAACAACCTGCTGGTATTTTTCTTGACTTTTTTGCCATTCTGCTTGCCGTTTCTGGCGGGCGATCGCGCACCTAAGCGTCCGCACCAGCAGCCGGCTGTCTACCTGTCTTTTCACCAGATAATCTTGGGCGCCGGCGGCAATTAACTCCACAGCCAGTTCTTCGTCATCGGCCGCTGTCAGAATGACGATCGGAGTATTGATACCGCAACCTTGAATTCGGAAAAAAGTATTAAATTTTGGGCTGTCAGGAAGTGAAAGATCTAATAAAATTACATCAAAAATTTTGTCGCTTAAAATTTCTATCGCTTGCCGGAGGCGAACTACATTGGTGACATCAATTGATTGTCTTAGTTGGGGCTCAGACAGCAGTTCTTGAATGAATTCTGCATCTTCTGCACAATCTTCTACTAAAAGAATTTTTAAACCAGGCGTTAAAGTTGACTCAAAAACAGATGTCATACCATTTTATATTTTATATTTTTGATTTGAGATTTGGAATGACTGATGACTATCGCAGTTGGGTTATTGCGTACAGTAGCATTTTTTTACTGCTATCCTTTTGCTATTTTTTAGTAATTATAAAATCTCAGCAACGGATGCAGCTACCTAGCTCATGATTGGGGAACTTGAAGCACACGCTTTAGAGTGCGCTGTGTGCTTGCCGACCACCCAGATTTATTTGTAGAATTGAGTTGTTCGCTGCAAGTTTTCCGCCTGGCCCCAAACCTAGTGGGCCAAAATTATCATAGTCTTACAAATATTGCAACTTTACTCTATTTTAATTTACAACCTTTGGCAGGGGAATAGCAAGAGGCAAGTCAAAAGAGCGCGGAGTAATCAGGATTGGCATTGCTGATAGCCTTTGAAATTTTAGATTTTAAATTGCCGCTTAAAGCTCGCCTAAAGTTAAATTATTTATTTGTGAAATGGTATTACTACTAAGCTACGAGAATTACCGTTGATTTACAAAATACGCTCTGAGATTGTGTCCGGTTAATTGCCCGCCATTAGCGCTTGTATTGAGCAATGCAAGTCCTCTCTTGATCGAGTAACCAAGACTTGCATTCCTTGCTACAAATTTAATTACAAACTTAATTATGGTTGTCTAACCGGACATAATTTAACTCAGTTGAGTCGCTCAATTTGTCTGCGGTTTGGGCAGCACAACTGTAAATACGCTGCCTTGACCGACATTGCTGCTAATAGCAATCTCACCGTTAAAAGGCTTTAAAAGTTCAATACAAGTATAAAGTCCTAGACCTGTTCCTGTCGGTTCGCCTGCGGTTTTTTCCTCGCCTTTAGGCGGCTTGGATGTGTAAAAAGGGTCAAAAACTTTTGGCAAATCTTCAGATGATATGCCGCATCCCGTATCTGCAATATCCATGTATATGTTCGAGTCGTCTTGCCGAGTCACGATAGTTATTTCTCTGCTTTTCTTTTCCCACATAGCATCCATTGCATTATTGATTAAATTATAAAATACTTGAGAAAGATAGGAATAAATTAATGGAATACTGGCAATTTCTTCGTCATAAAAGTATTTTTTTCTAATTTTATTTTTAAAATACAGGTTGCCTTCCAATAGCTGAATTTCTCGCTGCACTAAATCGTTGATATTCACCGGGTGCAAATCTTGCTTTTGCTCGTTTCGGCTTTTCATCATCAGGGTATCCATGATCTGATTGATTTTTGTGACGGCTTGAAAAATATACTTAGTATAGTTAAACAGAGAGTCTTCTTGAATTTGTGTGGCTTTTGTTTCAATCAAATCGACGCTAGTCTGGATCACTTGCAGGGGACTTTTGAGGTTGTGAACCATGCCCTGAGTCAAACGTCCGATGATGGCTGTTTTTTCCTGGTTTATTAATTGCTTGGTTTTTTGTTCAACAAGTCTTTCAAGGTTTTGGTTGAGGTGGGCAAGTTCGAGGTTTTTTTCTTCGAGTTTTTTTTGCAAGCTGCGGATTGTCAAGTGGGTTTGAATCCGGCTCAAAACTTCTTCGTGCTGGAAAGGCTTAGTGATGTAGTCAACTGCTCCTGTCTGAAAGCCTTTTACTTTATCAGGCGTATCGGAAAGGGCGCTCATAAATATGATGGGAATATCTTGCGTTGACGGGTCTGCTTTCAACCGTCGGCAAGTTTCAAAACCGTCAATTCCTGGCATCATGATATCCAAAAGAATCAAGTCGGGATGGATGTAGTCAATTTGCTCGATCGCACTTTCGCCGTCTAGAGCCACTAATACTTTAAACCCGTAATTCCTTAACAACTCGAAAAGCACGTCAAGATTTGTTTGGTTGTCATCGACAATTAGTATGATGCTTCTGTCGGAATTCTTATCGTTCATATTCAAGGGAAACATTCAAATTTTTGATTTTTGAGTTGTGGGTTGTGACGTTAAATCGGATTCAATGAATTTTTGGCGGCTCTAGAAACCCGGTTGCTTCCTAGATGCTTCTATTTGCAATAACCCTTTGAGGAGCCGGCTGCGAGTCCGGGCCGCCCAAGCAAATTAAGTTGTCGCTTCGCGGGAGGCCACAACACCTAATTGAGAATGGTACTCTGGGCGCGAGATTTAACTGATTTTGAGTTGTCTGTTAGCTACCGTCAATTTTAGGACAAATGTTGCTTCAAAAAATCTCGAATTTGCTTGAGCTGAAATCCTTTAGCAAGTTGGCGCAGGTGATGAACGAAAGGCACTAATGTCGGGTCAGAATGTTCGAGTTTAGCAGTTTCTTCCAGAATAGCTTCAATATCGCCCATTGCAGCCAATCTTAACAACGCCAAGACTGACTCTGAGGCAGGAGACACCATCGTTGAGTCAGCAGCAGCAATCTCAGAAGATGCTTTTGCAGTTTGATCTGTCCGCTTTTTGGTTTGTGCTCTTTCTTCGTAAACCCATTCTAGTCTCAAATGCAGGCGCAATAATTCTAAAAGCTCATTAGTTTGAATCGGCTTGGTGAGAAAATTATCGCAACCTGCAAGTATGCTCTCTTGCTTGGTAGTCTCGTAAACGTTAGCGGACAAAGCAAGGATAACCGTATCTTTTAATTCCGGCAACTGTCGTAGCCGCCTGGTAGCTTCCCAACCGTTCATTACGGGCATCAGCAAATCCATTAAAATTATATCCGGTAGAAATTCCTGTGCTTTGTGCAAGCAGTCTTCGCCGTCTGTAGCTTCTGCAATTTCAAAGCCTAAATGAAAAAGCAGCCTATGCAACATGGCGCGATTTACTTCGTGATCATCCACGATTAGCACTTTCCGCTGGAGGCCGATAAAACCTACAAGCCGCCTTTTTTCTTGCCGGGAGGGGAGTTCCGAAGACTGGGCGACTGCGGGTAAGTCTAGATCCAACCAGAATATGCTGCCTTTGCCAGAGGTACTTTGGACGCAAATTTGGCTGCCCATCATTTTGACTAATTTTTGGCTGATGGAAAGTCCCAGTCCCGTACCTTCAACGAAATTTTTATGATCGCCAACTTGATGAAAAGGCAAAAATATTTCTTCTAATTTATTCTGCCCGATGCCAATGCCGGTATCTTCGATTTGAAAGCGAATTTTAGGGGTAGGGGCACGGCCAGTATTGTCTGTTTTCACCTCGCGCGCTTCTGTTGTTCCTAGCGGCGGGTTAGACATTTGCTCCGCGTCTATATTCGCGGTCAAATTAATTGTTGGAGGGGCAATTTCCGCTGTCAAACTAGAATTTTTGCAGTTGGTTTGAGGATAATTATCGGGGAAAGTTTCTGCATAACCGACTTTGAATGTAACGCTGCCGCTGTTCGTAAACTTAACGGCATTGCTGAGCAAATTAATCAAAACTTGACGCAACCTTTTTTCGTCTGCCAAAATGCCGTCTGGCAGCGCTGACATCTGCTCGTAATTAAAGGCAATTCCTTTTTGAGCAGAGCGCATCTGGAACAAATCAATAATACTTTTCACAAAACTAGAAAAATGCACGTTTGTCAGCGACAGATCCATTTTACTAGCTTCGATTTTTGAGAGGTCTAAAACGTCATTAATCAGCATCAGCAGGTGGTTGCCGCACTGGTGAATGTTGTTAAGGCTTTCCTGCTGATCTGCGGTAAAGTTTTTATCGACTTTGAGCAGTTGGATGTATCCCAAAATGCCGTTCAAAGGCGTCCGCAATTCGTGGCTCATGTTGGCGAGAAAGTCGCTTTTAGCGCGGTTGGCGGATTCGGCGGCTTCTTTAGCTAATTGCAGGGCGGCTTCTGCAAGTTTGCGATCGGCAATTTCGCTTTGTGCTTGTTCAAATAGCATTGATTGCTGAATGGCGATCGCCAACTGCACCCCCAATTGTTTTAGGCACTCTCCCTCCAATTGCTGCCAGGGACGCGGGCCCGTGCAGTGGTGGGCAATTAACAGCCCCCACAAGTTTTCGCCTTGCAAAATCGGCACTACCAGATTCGCTCTAACATCGAGACGAGTCAACAAAGCCAAGTGGCAGTCGGCCAGGCCAGCATTGTGAACATCTTCTATGGCTTTAATTCTGCCGTCTTGGTAAAGAGGAACGTAGGCTGCCCCGAAACAGGGGTCATAAATTTCCATTCCTACAATTGGTCGGACATTTTCGGCAACCGACTCGACAGCGATAAATCCACTCCAATCTGGATTGAATTGGTAAATAATAGTGCGGTCTACTTGCAAAAAATGCCGCACTTCTTCGACGCTTTTGGTAAGAATTTCTTCAAGATTGAGAGAAGATCTAATGCGTTCCAGCATGGCTACTGCCAACTGTTCGCGCTTTAACTTCTGCCGCAAAATCAGTTCAGCTTCTTTGCGTTTTGTGATGTCGGTAATTACTCCAATTAAGCCGATGTAATTTCCATTAATATCTTGAATACTGTCGGCTCGCACCAGAGCAGTTACTGCTTCGTAGCTTTTAGTTTGCAGCGCAACTTCGCCACACCAAGAGCGACCTTGGCGAAGGCTTTTATAGATTTGTTTGTAATTTTTATACCGGACATAAAACGCGGTCATATCGCCAATATCATTGAGTTCTTCCACCGTGTAGCCGTAGCGCTGAATGAAGGCTTGATTGTGGTAAATAGACCGCCCTTTCAAGTCGGCGATCACGATCGCGTCGCTGGTACTTTCGACGGCTTGAGTGACCTGCAGTAAAGCTAATTCTGCTGCTTTGCGATCGCTAATATCCGTCATTGAACCCACCATCCGCAGAGGGTTTCCGGCTTCGTCCCACACTGCTTGAGCGCGGGCGAGAACCCACTTATAGCTACCGTCTTTACACTGCAAGCGGTATTCGGCGGCGTAATTGGGGGTTTGGCGATCGAGATAACTTTGGATCGCTGCTTGCACTCGTGAGTGATCGTCTGGATGGATGCGCTCGATCCATGCGCTGTTGTTGCTGTCGATTTCGCCCTCTGCGTAACCGATAATTTCTTGCCAGCGGGCCGATCGAAAAGCTTCATTTGTTTGAAGATTCAGGTCCCAAATTCCGTCTTGATTGCCTTTGAGAACTAACTGCCAGCGTTCTTCACTTTTACGCAATTCTTCTTCAGCTTGTTTGCGCTGAATATGATCGCCCAACTGAGTCGCTACAGCCTTGACCAACTCTACTATACGCGGTTCCATAATCGAGCGATCGCGCTTGCAGAATACTAAAACTGCCAGCACCTTTGAGCTAGCGTGAATTGGCACTCCGAAACAACCTTTCAATCCGACTGATTTCGCCATTTGCGATCGGGCAAAAAGATGATTTTTGGCTAGAGAAATATCTTCAATCCATTCTACATTTCTGGTTGACCAAATCCGTCCAGGTACTGCCACTCCGGCGGCGAATCTAATTTTTTTACTTTCGCGGCCGAACCTATCTAAATCGCGATCGCTAGCGTACCAAGTTTCGCTGTGTTCCAAAAAAGTACCATTAGCATTCGGTATCCAAGCTTCCGCAAAATTCCAGCCGATCGCATTGCACAGCAACCGCAAAATATCTGGGAGAGCGCTGTGAAAATCTGCCGACTGACTAATAGCTTGAGTTGCTGCCAGCAACAGCTTTATTTCATCTTCTGCTTGCTTGCTTTCTGTAATATCAGTTCCCGTACCGAGAATTTGTTTTAACTTACCGTCTCCTGTTTTCGCAAATACAGTATCTCGGCTGACCATCCAGCGCCAAGAACCATCTTTGTGCCTAATTCGGTATTCAATTTCAAAGATATCTCCTTCGCTGCCTGTTTCTACTTGCAGTAAATAATCAGGCATTTTGATTGAATCTTCGGGGTGGATTAAAGTTGACATCATCCACGGCCCGATTGCCTGAATCTCCTCTACTGTATAGCCGAGAATGTGGTATATAGAAGCGTTCGCATAGATGTTTTTTTGTTCTATTAAGTCATAAACATACAACATATTAGGACTTGCCCCAGCAATTTGTTGAGTTAACCGCTGGCTTTCCCGCAGTGCTGCTTCTGTTTTTTTTCTTTGGGAAATATCGCGAACAATGCAAATGATTTCCCCGTCGGGCAGCATTGTCAGCGAGACATCTATAGGGACTTCCGAGCGGTCGCGACGGCATCCTACTGCTTCGGTGCTGTAAGAACCTTTCTGCACTAAATTCGGCAGGACTTCTTGCTCGAACCTTTGCAGCTCTGCACCTTGGTAGAATATTTTCCAACTGTTACCTAAGATTTCTTCGAGAGAGTCGTAACCGTAGATTTTGAGTCGGGCTGCGTTGCAATAAATCACCTCTTGGTCGGCACTGAATATGGCGATACCTTCGGAAGCGGCAGCCATTGCTGCTGCTTGCCGGTGGAGTTTTGACTCGAAACGTTTGCGATTGGTGATGTCGCGGACGATCGCGATAATTTCGTCATCCGTGCAGAAAACAATTCTCGCTTCAAAATCGTACAATTCATCATTAACTGGCATTTGATATTCTACAACTTGAATCTCGCCAGTGTCGATCGCTTGTTGATTGCCGGACAAGATTTTTTCAGCAAAAGCATGCGGTAATATGTCTTGTGCTTTTTTGCCAATTAATGCTTGTTGTGGTAGGATATTCTCGAAATATTTGGCCGGTTTGAAGTCTACAAAAGTGCCGTCTGCCAGACAGCGAAATATCATGTCTGGTATCGCATTTAAAAGAGCGCGGTTGGTGGCTTCGCTCTTACGCAATTCAGCTTCAGCTTGCTTGCTAAATGTAACGTCGCGAGCCACTGCATAAATCAAACCTTCTTCTGCAAACGGCGATGCTGTCCACGATAGCCATTTATAAGTACCATCTTGGCAAAGATAGCGGTTTTCTAAGCTAATAACGGGGTGGCTTTTTTTAAGCTTTTCTAATTCCGCTAGAGTAATTTCTAGGTCTTCTGGATGCACGAATTCTATCAAAGGTTTGGCTAAGATTTCATCACTGCTATAACCTAATAAATTTGACCAAGCGGGGTTTAATCGTTTGAAATAGCCGTCAAAACCTGCAATGCAAAGTAAATCCAGCGAGAGATTAAAAAATCGATCGCGGTCTTGCTGGGTTTGTTTCAATTCCGTAACATCCATCACCAAACCGTCCCAAACTATATCGCCGTTGGCTTGCTTTTCTGGCTTTGACGCGCCTTGCAGCCATTTCACTCGATCTCCCATAACTTGCCGCCACTGGTGTTGCCAAGCTTGCTGAGTCGTCGCTGAATTTGCGATCGATCGCTGCAAGTCTGAGATGTCGTCCGGGTGAACAGTTGCAAAAGCCAACGTGGCATTTTCTTCTATTTGTTCTGGCTTTAAATTGTAGAGCTGCCAACTGCCAGAAGAAACGTAAGTAAAAGATGTTTTTCCATTTCCATAAAGCCGATATTGATAAATCATTCCCGGCACGTTGTCCGTCATTATTTGAAATCGAGCTTCGCTTTCCTGCAACGCTATTTGCTGGCGTTTGTAGTCAGTCACATCTCGCATTGTTCCGACCAACATTTTAGTCCCATCGGCTTTTTTAAATACTGTTTTTTTAGTAGATATAATGCGTTCTTGACCGCCGCCATCGGTAAACAATTCTTCTGTTTCCTCAGCAAAACTTCTTTGCAATACTTGCTCGTCTCGTTGCCCAAAAAAAGCCGCTTGTGCTGGGGGTAAAAAATCGTATCCTGACTTGCCAATCAGTTCCGATCGCCTTTTTCCTATCAAATTGCAAAAAGCATCGTTTAATACGATCCATCTGTGCTGCTCATCTTTGACAAAAATCGGGTCAGGAGTAGAATTAATTGTGTGATTTAAAAACTCTTCTGATGCTTTTAATTGAGCTTCGTAACGGTAGCGATCGCTCACGTCCAAGACTACTTTAATCAGGTGGTCGATCGAGCCGTCTAGGGCGCGAATACAGCGCAGGGAAACTCTAGTATAAACTGTTTGTCCGTCTTTTCTGCGCCACCTTTTGTCTAGAACATAGCCTTCACTCTCCCCTGCAAAAATTTTTTTTAACTGTTCTAAACTTGCCTGCAAGTCTTCAGGAAAAACCCACATCTCCCAATTCTCATGCCAAAAATCCTGGCGATCGTATCCCAGCAAATCGCACAAAGCATCGTTCACTTCTAACCACTCGCATTTTTCTGGTGCTGAGGGGGAAATAGGAGGAGCAAGAATGGCAATTCCGACGAGAGAATTCTCGACTACCGAGCGATATTTTTCTTCACTTTTTCGCAAAGCTTCT
Organism: Microcoleus sp. S36b_A4; assembly: GCF_036700645.1. Lineage (NCBI taxonomy): Bacteria > Bacillati > Cyanobacteriota > Cyanophyceae > Oscillatoriales > Microcoleaceae > Microcoleus > Microcoleus sp. S36b_A4. The sequence goes on from NZ_JAUBPI010000007.1 coordinate 99,650, forward strand.
TGGTTGTGCTGTCGCTCGACTGCGTAACGAAGCGATCTAATTAACACTTCGCTGTCGATTTTTCGCTTCACTAGATAATCTTGAGCTCCGGCTTGGATTGACTGCACGGCAAGCTCTTCATCGTTGCGGGCAGTCAGTACGACAATCGGAGTATTTAGGCTATATTCTTGTATTTTGACAATTGTATTTAAGTCTTGGCTATCGGGCAGCGAAAGATCTAGTAAAATCACATCAAAATGTTCGCTGACCAAAAGTTGCTGCGCTTTGCTGAGACGGTCTGTACAACTTACTGATAGCCTTTGGGGTTCGGCTCTACTGACATTTGTTTCTAATAATAATTCTTCGATCAGATCGGCTTCTGCTTGATTGTCTTCGACCAGAAGAACTTTAAAGCCGTTTCGCTTTGCGGGTGGGCTCAAAACTGATATCATATACCTTATTTTTTGTCAGAAGGCAGTGTAGCCAACTATTATAGCATATAAAGAATTGTCTAGCCACAAATCCTGCCGTTACCAGTTAAAAACTCTTTGGTTCAACAATTACAATGCACTTTATCTCAGATGTTGGACGGTTCTAAAGAAGGGGTTTTCCTGCCGATTTCACAAATAGTAAATTTTCTGGGGAGGGTTTCTTCTAACCAGCCCTTAAAAGGCTTATTAAAAATGGTACAATATCTGATATCTATGCGATTGTGTTTTTCCTCTAAGTAGGCTAACGCAATCAGGGGGAAATTTTTTAAGGTTTTTAGACGCTGGGTTTCAGGAGGAAACTAAGCTGCTTAGTATTTTTTTCGGCGATCGCCCCTGTGACACGATGTTAGATTTTAGATTTAGTCCACAGATGAATCGGGGATGTGGAACTAGAATCTCCAATTTTCGGCGACTCACGACTCTTCTCGGAAAATAAGTATCGGTTTTTGGGCGGGTTCAGCCGATCGCGCGATCGAACCCCACCCTTTATTGCCATTGGATTCCGCTACCAACACAATCCAAGCTATCTCCCCACACCCATGAGCGCTCAACGCCAAAAAAGCCGTGGGAAATATCTTCGCTATTCATATTTTTACCCCTTCTTTTATAATACCTTACATAAACTCATTACTGCAATTTCTTTACTTTTTGCAATCAAATAAAATATCTCCATAGGCCTTGCTATTTAGCCAAAAAGTGATAGTCTTTAAATAGAGGCAATCGAAAATTCGGTTGATACAGCCTAGGAGAAAAATTGAGAATTTTTGTAACAAAATTACAATTCCCAATAAACTGTCTTTTGTTTACTGTCCTTTGACCGAAATGAGCTGAAGTTGAGAGGAAAAAAGCAATGCTCGACAATTTAGCAATTGAAAAAAAAACCGGTTTAATTCCCAAAGAAAAAGCCTTAGTATTGTTGTTTGATGAAGTCGGCATCGCCGACATCCCATTAGTAGGGGGAAAAAATGCTTCTTTGGGCGAAATGATTCAACAGTTAAGCCCCCAAGGAGTTAGAGTTCCCAACGGATTTGCAACTACAGCATATGCTTACCGGTACTTCATCCAGTCAGCGGGTTTAGAAGCTAAATTGCGCGAAATTTTTGCCGATTTAGACGTAGAAGATCTGCAGAACCTGCGACAAAAAGGCAAGCAAGCGCGGGCACTGATTCTCGACACACCATTTCCGCGAGAACTCCAAGCGGCGATCGCGGATGCTTACGAAAAATTGTGCGATCGCTACGGCGACAGTACAGACGTAGCAGTGCGTTCCTCTGCCACAGCCGAAGACTTACCCGACGCCAGTTTCGCGGGACAGCAAGAAACCTACCTCAACGTCCAAGCTTGCGCTGGCGTCCTCGAATGCTGTCACAAATGCTTTGCTTCCATATTCACAGATCGCGCGATTTCCTACCGCCAACAGCGGGGATTCGACCACTTTGAAGTCGCCCTATCAGTCGGCGTCCAAAAAATGGTGCGATCGGACTTAGCATCCTCCGGCGTCATGTTCAGCATCGACACCGAAACCGGATTCAAAAACGCCGTATTAGTAACCGCCGCCTACGGATTAGGCGAAAACGTCGTCCAAGGCACCGTCAACCCCGACGAATACTTCGTCTTTAAACCAACCTTAAAACAAGGTTTTCGTCCGATTTTAGACAAACGTCTCGGCAGCAAAACCCTCAAAATGGTGTACGATATCGGCGGTTCTAAATACACCAAAAACGTCTCCGTCATCGCAGCCGAAAAAAATAAATTTGCCATCCAAGATGATGAAATTATGCAACTCGCAAAATGGGCCGTCATCATCGAAGAACACTACTCTAAAGTGCGCGGGACTTATACCCCGATGGATATTGAGTGGGCAAAAGACGGCAATACGGGCGAATTGTTTATCGTCCAAGCACGACCCGAAACAGTACAATCTCAAAAATCTGCTAAAGTTTTGCGAAACTACAAATTGCAAGGTAGCAGTGGAGTTTTAGCAAAAGGACGCGCCGTTGGCGAATCAATCGGACAAGGCAAAGCCCGCGTAATTTTAGATGTTCACCGAATCGCTGAATTTCAATCAGGAGAAGTTTTAGTTACCAACAAAACAGACCCCGATTGGGAACCGATTATGAAAAAAGCAAGTGCGATCGTCACCAATTCCGGTGGTCGCACTTGTCACGCCGCCATCATCGCCAGAGAAATGGGAATTCCCGCCATTGTCGGCACTGGCGACGCCACCCAAATCTTGAAAAACGGGCAAGAAATCACTGTTTCTTGTTCCGAAGGAGACGAAGGCAAAGTTTATGCCGGTTTGCTTCCTTTTGAAATTCAAGAAACTGCGATCGAGAATTTACCCCGCACCCGCACTCAAATTTTAATGAATGTCGGGAACCCAGAAGAAGCCTTTGGTTTATCCGCAATTCCTTGCGACGGCGTAGGCTTAGCGCGGTTGGAATTCATAATTGCCAATCACATTAAAGCACACCCGCTGGCACTGATTCACTTTGACGAATTGGTGGATGAATCAGTCAAAGAAGAAATTGCAGAACTGACAGCACTTTACCAACACAAACCCGATTTCTTCACCGACAAACTCGCCCACGGAATTGCCACAATTGCCGCCGCATTTTATCCAAATCCAGTTATTGTGCGGATGAGCGATTTCAAGAGCAACGAATATGCTAATCTTTTGGGAGGGCGGCAGTTTGAACCCAAGGAAGAAAACCCGATGATCGGGTGGCGTGGCGCCTCTCGCTATTACGACCCAAATTACCGCGAAGCTTACGCTTTAGAATGCAAAGCATTAAAGCGAGTTCGCGACGAAATGGGCTTGACAAATGTGATTCCGATGATTCCATTTTGTCGCACCCCGGATGAAGGGCGAAAAGTGTTAGCCGAGATGGCAAAACACGGTTTAGTTAAGGGCGAGAACGGCTTGCAAGTGTATGTGATGTGCGAATTGCCGAGCAATGTTATATTTGCTGACGAATTTGCCCAAGTTTTTGACGGATTCTCGATCGGCTCTAACGATTTAACTCAGTTAACATTAGGATTAGACCGGGATTCTGCTTTGGTCGCACACATTTTTGACGAACGGAATGAAGCTGTCAAGCGCATGGTAGCAATTGCCATTAAAGCGGCCAAGAAGTACGATCGCAAGATTGGGATTTGCGGTCAAGCGCCCAGCGATTATCCTGAGTTTGCTCGTTTCTTGGTTGAGTTGGGAATTGATTCGATTAGTTTGAATCCCGATTCGGTTTTGAAGACTTTGTTGGATGTTGCTAAGGTGGAAGGTGCGGGTTCGTTGATGGATTTAGCGGGGGATATTGCTAAGGTTTAACCGTTTTGGTTTTGAAGAGCAACCGGGTTTCTCAAAAAGTTTGTGGGATGGGCGTCCCGCCCGTCCCACAATAACAATTAAAATTGTAAGTTATTTAATTCGCCTTCCTCAGCCGCCAGCTAACGGTTAACACAGGGGCGGCATAGTTTGAGACTTGATCGGGAACTTTTCTTATTTAAAACCGTCTTGTCGAGGAGGATTTTTTGTTGCCGATCGCCTAAATTAAAACAAATATTCTCCACATAAGCTCTGAAAAAGTGCTAACTGCTCTCCTGATTATTTTCATAGGTTTAGCTCCGTCGGTGCTGTCTTTGTGGGTGATGCGCTCTGCCCAAAGCCAAGCCCGCGATAGAATTGCTGCGGCCAGACAGGCGGTAGCGAATAGATCCATGCGAACTCAACTACAAACTGCCGATCGCACTTACATACAAAGCCTCGGTTATGCGATCGGCGATATCACTTGCGAGTATAACGCCCGCTCTAATTACATTCGCTGCGCGGTCAATCCTTCTGGGCCCTGTCAAGATTGTCGGTACTACCAAGCCAGAGCTCTTGACGCTCGTGGTGAAAAGATATAGCTTATATTGGTGCTTGTATCTACGCCTATTTGCGGATGTAATAATCAATGAGTTAATATGTACTTACGTGTAAGGATTATGGTTGAAGCTTGTTTTGGACGAACCCCGCCCAAACTCAGCAGTTAAAACCTATTCGAGCATTATTGCTTGGTTACAGTTGGTGGTTAAAGTTGCCATAACAGGGGAATTGCGATCGGTGTTTTTTTAGTTGAGGATTTACGATCAGAAACGAAGTTTAGATAATAAATTTTGGTTGGGTGGCGAGAAATCTAGAAATAAATTGGGTTTCTAGTCTCCTGCGCGTAACTCCTGCAGTTAAAAAAATTAGCCAACAAAAATCGTAAGTAGCTGAGGGGCCAGTCTCTAAATCAGTTTCTCCCAAACATCATGAAAAATTCTGCACGAAACATTGTTCCGAGCTTTTATCTTAAACAGAAACCAGCTCCAAGACTAGCTTGTTGATAGTTTGAGAAGTTGCTTGTGGGCAGCACTAATCTGTTTTTGCGATCGTCGCGAAACAATCTCAAACCTAGATTGCTATCTCCAGACTGCAAGTCATGAATTTTTAAGACGCTTCGTCGATACAGGGTATGCCAATTTCAATTGAATCTCATATGTTGCACCATTTTCAAGAATAGGCTTTGTGGCCTATTCCACAACAAGTGAATTTTTTTATGGGCTGGGCAGCAGAACTACCCATAGAAAGGTTATTGAGAATGGTAAAAGATCTCAGTTGAATGACACTTCGGGCAAGGTCGGCATAATTATGTGACGACTATCACTCCCTAATTAATGTCTGGTTGCTATTGTGAATAGGGCTTGCACACCAAAAGCAAAGAAACCGAGTTTTTTACCGGGAGCGAGGGCTGCAAAGAAGTCTTTTCGTCCCTCAAACCAGGTTTATAGGTCTAGAAATAGTGAATTTTATCTGCAAATAAAGTGCATTAGACGATTTACAGAAAACCTCATTAAGTAAATTTTTGAGAACTGGTGTTATTATCTACTGCGCGATGTAAGAGATAAGCGTGTAACAGATACACTCGCTAACAGAAAAGAAAAAAGTCGAAAGCCAAATATCACCCGATACAGAGATTCTGGGGATTTAAACCCCAAATCCTTAGCGCTTCTGCCGACGATCTTGGCAATGCTATTAAATATCAAGATAGCCGGGCTTTGTGCTGAGTAAAATTCGCTTTTTGCTCTTGATTTAAGTCAAGCTGCACCGCCTCTTACTCTGCAATTAAACCTTTTCAAGAAGTGATAATGATCATCGGGAAATGGGTACATCATCTACAATTCGTGAGCCAATTTGACCATGCGAAGCATCTCCAACAAACCAATTTTTATCACCCCCAAAATATGTGACTCCACCGCAAGGATTGCGGTCGCAAAATCCCGAACAACCGCAACTTATCATCAGAAAAAAAACATAAAACAAGTAAAAACAGAGGAGTGTTTCCTGTCCCAGAAACTGCGTGGCGACAGGGGAATTGGGCATCCCCACAGAGAATTTTTGCGAGCTACCGAGTCTCTGGGTGTCCAGACTCTAAAAAATGTACTGTTCCTCGATGCCAGAGTAGAGAACTGCGACAGCTTGGCAAGAGGAGGAACAGCCGATACAGAGGTATTTGTATTGGACTCGACGGGGGATGGAGTCGAGCAAATTACTAGAGTTTTGGCTAATTACAGCGATTTAGACAGCCTTCAGATAGTTTCTCACGGTCGAGAAGCGGGGGTGCAGCTAGGGTCGATCGAACTCTGCAGCGACAACTTAGAAACTTACAGCCATTTCCTACAGCAGTGGGGAAAAGCCCTCAGCGAGAGAGGAGGTATTTTGTTATTCGGATGCAGCGTCGCAGCAGGGGAAAGCGGCGAGGCCTTCGTGCGGCGGCTGAGCTTGATAGTCGGTGCAGATATTGCAGCTTCCGACAACTTGACGGGGAGTGCGGCACTCGGTGGCGACTGGGAATTAAAATTTGCGACCGGGGAAATAAAAGCGAGAATCGCCATTGAAAAAGAAGTGCTCGCAGCCTACCCTTACGCCCTCGGCACATTAGTTAACGAAACTTTCAAAAACTCCACAGTTAGGGGGCCTTGGATTTACGGGGGAAACGACGGGGCACTGTTTGATCCCAGCAACGGGGTTGCAGCAGCCAATCAACGTATCCCCGGCATTACCGGAGGCACTGTATCCGGCGTACTTCCGGCTTTGGGCGGTGCAAGTCCCGGCGATGGCGCTCTGCTATTAACTCCAGCAGTAAACCTTCGAGAAGCCTTCGTCATCTACAACAACCCCATTCCTTCAACCGACGGTATCAGAGTTCAGTTTGATTTTTATTCTTACGGTTCAAACCAGCAATCTAATACTCCGCAACCATTTATTACCCCTCAGCCTGGGGACGGGCTGGGTTTCTTCCTGATTGACGGCACTGTTAGCCCAACCAGGACTGGGGGTTATGGCGGTTCTGTGGCTTACGCTCCACGAACGGGTATACCCGGTATTGAGGGAGGTTATTTAGGCATTGGGCTCGACGAGTTTGGCAATTTTTCAACGTCTACAGAAGGGCGCTCTGGCCCACAGCCACCTCCGATTCCCGGCTCCTCTATTGGTTCTTTCAGACCTGATTCAGTAACTGTTAGAGGAAATCAAGCAAACGGTTATCGGTTTTTAACAAATGCGATCGTTCCCTTCGGCATCGATAACATTCCTACGAGTATTAACTTTATCGGCCCTCCCGGCACCACTTTTAACTTCAGCAATACGTTCACGAGCGATCGCAATTTAGCCAAAAGATCCGTTCAAATTACGCTGAATCCATCTAACGATCCGGTGGAACCTTCTCGCCTCACCGTTGCCTTCGATGAAAATTTAGACGGCATCTACGAAACTACATTGATCGACATCCGCAACTTAGCAACTGAAAACGGCCCAGTACCGCCAATTTTCAAATTTGGTTTTGGCAGTTCCACAGGAGCCGCCAACAACATTCACGAACTTCAAAACCTGGTAGTTGAAACTATCAATCCTCCGAGTATCGCCGCTGAGGTTGCCACTATCAAGACCGGTCCGCAGTTCGTCAAATCCGAAGGCAGCATTACCTACACGATTACTACAGTAAACAAGGGGCCAGCGCCTGCTACAAATGTTCTGATTCAAGACGAAATACCTTTAGAACTGCTGCGTCCGGGCGGATTGCCGCCAATTCTCAGTGCCTCCAACAACGGCACTTACGTGAACCAAACCAAGGCCGTCACCTGGCCGTTAATTCCGGTTCTCAATGCCGGCGAGACTGTGACTTACACCCTGACAATTGATTTGCCGCCCGGTTTAACCAGCGGTAGCAGTTTTGCCAACGTTGCATTCAGCACTAGCTCGACTTTCGACCCCGACCTCAGTAACAACAGCGGTGTACTTGCGCCAGGGCAAATCGAGGGGCCTGGTGTAGTCTCTACCACAGTGGTTGATACAGTCGCGGATTTAGTTACTACCAAAAGTGGCCCTGTGACTACCTCGGCCGGGTCAAGCGTCACCTACACATTGACTACCACTAACATAGGCCCCGACCCGGCTGCCGATGTGACCATCACTGACAGCATTATTCCGGGTTTAACAGGAGTCAGCGTATCGGACGGCGGGACTTACGACCGTGTTTCGGGCATTGTCACCTTTCCAGCACTGACGGCGCTGGCAAATGCGGCTACTGCGACCCGCACTGTCAGTTTCAGTGCCCCAGCCACCGTTACTGCCATCAGCAACACGGCCCGGAGTAGCGCGGCGACTTTCGATCCGATCGTCACTAACAACAACGGTTCGACAACCAACAAAGACGGCACTCCCACTAACTCTACGGTTACGACAAGTATTGCGCCCAACGCCGACCTCGCAACCACAAAAACGGGCTCTACGAGTGCTAATGCTGGTAGTTCGGTCAGCTATACGATCGCCACAGTCAACTTAGGACCGAGTCCTGCAGAAGCTGTAACCATCACGGACAGCATAGTTCCTGGGTTAACCGGAGTCACGGCATCGAACGGCGGCGTTTACGATCCACTAACCGGCATTGTCACCTTCGCGCCCGTGGCAATCGCCAACGCGGAGACTGTCACCCGAACGCTCAACTTCACAGTACCGCCCACCCTAACTTCCATCAGCAACACGGCCAGAAGTACCTCCATCACTTCCGACTCAACTCCGGCCAACAACAACGGTACAAACCCCAACGCCACCGTCACCACATCGATCGAGCCTGTGGCCGATGTTGTCACCCAAAAAACGGCTCCGGCCAGCATCAAGGTGGGCGACACCCTCCTTTATACAATTACTACTACCAACAACGGGCCGAGTCCTGCGACCAACGTAGTCATCACCGACAGCCTGATTCCCGGCTTAAGTAATGTCAGCGTGTTCGATGGCGGAACCTACAATGCTGCCACAGGAGTGATCGAGTTCCCAGCGATCGCGACTTTAGCCAGCGGCAGCAGTGTCACCCGCCGCCTAATTTTTGTACCCCCGCCTACCCTGACGAGCATCACCAACATTGTATTAAGTCGATCGTCCACTTTTGACCCGGACTTAACAAACAACAACGGCTCGACAGTCGCAGTGCCGGGTGAAGCGGGGGGTCAAGTCATTACCTCGATCGAGCCTGTGGCCGACCTGGTTACGTCCAAGAGCGGTCTCACATCTGCTCCTGCTGGTAGTTCCGTGACTTATACTATAACTACTGCCAACAATGGGCCGAATGCTGCTGAAAACGTAGTGATTACAGACAGCATCATTCCCGGTTTAACGGGAGTCAGCGCATCCGATAACGGCACTTACGACCCGGTGACAGGGGTTGTCACCTTCCCAACAATTCCCAGTTTGACTAGCGGCAGCAACATCAACCGCGAGGTAACATTAGTCGTTCCAGCGACGGGCACTATTAGCAATACTTCCCAGAGTCGATCGACCACTTTTGACCCCGAACCCAGCAATAACAACGGTTCCGAGTCCAGAGCCACCGTCACCACCGCCATTTTACTCGCCCAGCCCACACCCAACAAACCTCCATCAGCCAACAGCAGCAACGCTGCGCTAGCGCCAAACAGCGTTGTCCAAATTAGCGGACTCGGAGGCGGAGACTCTGACGGCACAGTGGTTACATTCACCATCAGCACCCTGCCACCGACAAATCAGGGCGTCCTGTTCTTGGGCGACCCCGCAACGGGGGGAATCGCTGTCACAGCAGGTCAAATCCTGACAGCCGAGCAAATGACACAGTTATTCTTCCAGTCGGCCGGCAATTTCACAGGAGCTAATTTTACCTACAGCAGCCAGGACAATCTCGGTGGCAGCAGTCCTGCCGCCACAGTTTCTCTGCTGTCGCTGGCGTTCAACTACCCGCCGGTACCCACAAACTTCAGCAAGACCCTGGCGCCAGACAGCACAGTCAACCTCACAGGGCTGACGGCCAAAGACCCCGACGACTCGATCGAATTCTTCACTATCAACACCCTACCGGCGACCAATCAAGGCGTCCTGTTCTTGGGCGACCCCAGTCAGGGAATCCGGGTCACGGCAGGCCAAAGACTTAGCACAACTCAAATCAGCCAGTTATTCTTCCAAGCAACCAGCGAATTCGCCGCCACCAACTTTACCTACAGCGCCACAGACCGCCGCGGCGCCATCAGTCCAGCCCCCGCTACAGCCTCCCTGCTAGCACTATTACCTCCCATCGACCAGCCACCCGTCGCCAACAACTCCAGCGTCGCTTTGTTGCTGGAAACAACCGTGAACATCCCCGGACTCGGAGGAACCGACCCAGACGGGACGGTGGTTTCCTTTACCGTAAACACCTTGCCGCCACCCAATGAAGGTACGCTGTTCTTAGGCGAACCCAGCCAAGGAGTGCGGGTCACGGCAGGTCAAACCCTTACAGCCGAGCAAATTACCCAGTTGTTCTTCCAGGCATCGGGCAATTTCATAGGGGCTAACTTCACCTACAGCGCTACAGATAACCTCGGCGCCACCAGTGCGGCAGTCGCCACTGTCTCTCTCATTCCCCTTAAGGGACCGATACCGACGCCGACACCGGTGCCGACACCACCAACACCGGCACCCGCGCCGATACCCGCGCCGATACCACCAACACCCACACCCGCGCCGATACCCGCGCCGATACCACCAACACCCACACCCGCAGCGGAACCAACACCCACACCCGCGCCGATACCACCAACACCCACACCCGCGCCGATACCACCAACACCCACACCTGCAGCGGAACCAACACCCACACCACCCGTCCCGGAACCAACACCCACACCACGCATCCCAGAACCAACACCCACACCACGCATCCCAGAACCAACACCCACACCACGCATCCCAGAACCAACACCCACACCACGCATCCCAGAACCAACACCCACACCACGCAT